>JAUZOF010000054.1 GCA_030706585.1 Bacteroidota bacterium | reverse complement strand
GTGCTTTCATGATTTGCGTGAATGAACTGACTTCCCTCAAATGCAACAAGAAAGCCATCCTGAAAGAGCTGGTGGTATTGTTGGCACCGTTTGCCCCTCACATTGCCGAAGAGCTTTGGAGTGTGATCGGACAAAGAGGTTCGGTATGCGACGCTCAATGGCCGGGATATAACGAAGATTACCTGAAAGAGGATTCGGTTGTTTACGCCATTACTTTCAACGGTAAGCCACGCTTCAACCTCGAGTTTCCTGCCGGAACACCGAAGGAAGAAGTAGAGAAAGCGGCATTGGCACACGAAAATTCAGAAAAATACATGGAAGGCAAAACGCCTAAAAAGGTAATTGTTGTTCCTAACAAGTTGGTGAATATTGTGATCTAAGCATTCATTCTTTCCCGATATATTGCCGGAAAAGGAAGTTCTACCCTGAACTTCTCTTTCCGGCATTTTTATTGCCCTAATTTGGACTATTTTTCTACTTGCTCAATCGCTTTATTCTGTAATTTCACGCCAAACATCGGAAGTTATGAGAAAGAAGCTGAATCAGGTCTATCTGTTTGTGAAGGACTACATTACCATCTTGATTGGTCTTTCGCTTTATGCACTGGGTTGGACCGGTTTTTTGCTCCCGAATGAGATTACGACGGGAGGAGTCACCGGTATCGGGGCGTTGGTTTTTTATGCTACCGGGACGGTTCCGATCGCTGTTACATATGCCGCTATCAATGGAGTACTCCTGGTCCTTTCCATAAAATTTCTGGGATTGAAGTTCAGTATCCGTACGATCTTCGGAGTTGCTTCACTGACATTTCTGCTTACCGTTTTTCAGGCATTCATCAAGAAGGGATTGGTGGAAGAGCCGTTTATGGCAACGGTGATCGGGGCGATTCTTTGCGGCGCTGGTGTTGGTGTTGTGTTTACAGCGAATGGCAGTACCGGCGGAACAGATATTATTGCCGCATTGATCAACAAATACCGTAACGTGACCATCGGGCGGGCGGTTCTGTATAGTGACGTTTCTATTATATTATCTTCCTACCTGATATTCCATAGCGTTGAGAAGATTGTCTATGGTCTGACGGTAATGGCCATTTCCTCTTATGTGATCGACTTGGTCATCAACAGTGACCGACAGTCAGTGCAGATCCTGATCATTTCCAGGAAATACGAAGAAATAGCCGACCGCATCAATCAGATTCCCCGGGGAGTAACAGTTTTGGATGGTTCAGGTTGGTATTCCAAGCAACCGATTAAGGTATTGATGATTCTGGCAAAACATTATGAATCTGTCACGATCTTCCGTTTGGTAAAGGAGATTGACCCGAACGCTTTTATTTCCCAAAGTAACGTGACAGGGGTATATGGGAATGGATTTGACCAGTTAAAGGGGTAAAAAGAAACTCCGGGAAAGGGGCCTGTTTGAGCTCTTTCCCGGAGTTTCTTTTTGGATCTTATTTAGCGGGGGCTGTTTTTAATCCGTTTTTTACATTGGCAAAAATCTCATTGATCCTCAAAACGGTGTGATTGATGATCTTATCAGAGGCATTTTTTACGAACAGGGATTTGTATTGTTTTTTCAGCAAAACCATCTCTCCGGGGTAAAACTGGCAATCATAGTTGTTATTTTTTACCTTCTTCTGATATTCATCGGTATCGATGTATTTATTATCCATGATTTTGGTAATACACTGGTTGTCTTTGATTTCAAAGCTCAGGTAGTAATTCATCATGATGGCAAAAGAGGTAAACTTATCACGCTCCATCTCCAGGTGATCGGTCAGAGGTGCATAGAGCGACGCCACGTTCATACTGTCAGCCAAAGCAAACTGTTCTTCCTTAAAATCCAGGTTTATAAGCATGGGCTTTAGTCTTTGAACGATTTGGTCTTTAGTCAAATTGCATTTAATCGTATCAGAAACCATGATTTTTCCGTTCATCATTCTGAACAGTCTCTTTTGCGCGTGAATCTCATTCAGAGAAAATGTGATTCCAAGCAGAATAAGTAGAAAAAAAAGAGTGTGCTTTTTCATCAGAAATATAAGGTTTTAGAAAGTATTTTAGTTAGCAAAAATAGCAGGAAAAACGAAGAATTACTTCAATAGGGCGACTTTTAAAGATAATAATATCAATAAAACGCCGAATAGCCGGTTTACCCATATCTCATACCGGAAGTAGAATTGCTTGATACGTCGGTAATTAAAAAAGAGTGAGACGAGTGCAAACCAACCCATTGCAGTCAGCACCATCACCATCGTCAGAGTCAGAATGACAGAAGTTGGTGTGTCGGGTGAAATTACAAAGGAAAAAAGCCCCAGAATAAATAGCGTTGCCTTGGGATTAAGGAGATTGGTCAGAAAGCCTGTTTTAATGGCCTGGAAAGGAACCATTACGTTTCGTTCCGCAGCTTCAGACAGATCAACTTTAGCCGTTTTGCTCAGCAGGGCGCTGATCCCCATATAAGCCAGATAGGCTGCTCCCAGGTATTTAATCAGGTTGAATAGAATCTCCGAGCGGGAAATCAATAACGCTATACCCACCGCACAATAAGAGATATGCAACAGAATGCCCAGACCGACTCCAATCCCAGTGTAAATCCCGGCTTTGGCGGAATGATTCAGCGAATTGCGCACCACGACGACGAAATCAGGCCCGGGACTCATCGCCCCCAGCAGATTGATCATCGCTACGGTATAGATTAAGGATAAATAGCTCATACGGTGAAATAAACAAAAGGCGGGAATACAGACGTATCCCCGCGCAATTTACTTATACATTTTCTTCTCCGGCAAACTCCATCAGATAAGCCTTGATAAACTCATCAATATCACCATCCATCACAGCATTCACGTTGGAGGTCTGGTAATCGGTACGGTGGTCTTTTACACGGCGGTCGTCAAAGACGTAACTGCGGATTTGAGAGCCCCACTCGATTTTCTTCTTACCGGCTTCCACTTTAGCGCTTGCGGCACGGCGTTTTTCGAGCTCAAGTTCGTAGAGTTGCGATTTTAGCAAACGGATTGCATTGTCCTTATTGCCAAATTGCGAACGGCTTTCTGTATTCTCAATCACAATCTCATCAGGCTGTTCGGTCACCGGGTTGATGAACTTATAGTGCAGACGTACTCCGGTTTCCACCTTATTTACGTTCTGTCCACCCGCTCCCGAGGAACGGAAAGTATCCCAGGATAACATGCCCGGATTGATTTCAATCTCGATAGTGTCGTCCACCAAAGGTACCACATATACCGAAGTAAATGAGGTCATACGTTTTCCCTGTGCATTAAACGGAGAAACGCGTACCAGGCGGTGAACACCGTTTTCGCTTTTCAGATAGCCGTAAGCCATTGGCCCATCTACCTGGAGTGTAACGGTCTTGATTCCGGCCTCATCGCCATCCTGCCAGTTGGTGATTTCGGTTTTGTAGCCTTTGCTGTCACACCAGCGCTGGTACATCCGGTAAAGCATCGAAGCCCAGTCCTGGCTTTCGGTACCACCGGCACCGGCTACAATTTTCAATACCGCTCCGAGGTGGTCTTCTTCGTTCCGGAGCATGTTTTTCAGCTCCAGGTCTTCAATCAGGGCTACGGCATGAGCATACGCCTGATCCACCTCCTCTTCGCTTACGATCTCTTCTTTCAGAAAGTCGAAAGCCAGTTGCAATTCGTCGGCTGCGGTTTTTACCTCTTTATAGCCTTCCACCCAGGCCTTCAGCTCACGTATTTTTCTCATCTGGGCTTCCGCCGCTTTGGCATCTTCCCAGAAGTTGGGTGCATGAGTTCTTAATTCTTCTTCTTCAATCTGGATTATCTTCGAATCGATGTCAAAGGTACCCCCTCAGCGCGGTCTCGCGCTCCAATACTTCACGTAATTGGTCTGTAGTAATCATTATTAATCGGGTTTTATTTGTTTGTCAAAATATAATTCTCAATTCTGATACATCCGCTCAATCTCGGAATGATACCGTTGCATGATGTAGGCCCGGCGGAGCTTGAGTGTATTGGTCAGTTCGCCGCCTTCCAGGGTAAACGGATAAGGCAGTAAGGTAAAATGCTTGACCTGCTCGAATTTGGCAAAGTTCTTCTGCATCTCATTGATGCGCTCCTGTATCAGCTGATGAATGGAGTTGTTTTTCAGCAAATCCTCCATATTGTGGAACCGGATCTGTTTGGCTGCTGCGTATTCCTTCAATGCTTCATAGGCAGGAATGACCAGGGCAGTGATATATTTTCGCTGATCACCGATGACGGCAATCTGATCGATGTATTTGTCTTCTCCGATAACGGTTTCCAGAGCCTGTGGGGCAACGTATTTCCCATTCGAGGTCTTGATCAGGTCTTTGATGCGTTCGGTCATGGTCAGTACGCCGTGTTGACAAATGTGACCGGCGTCTCCAGTTCTGAACCAGCCATCCGGGGAAAGCACTTTGGCAGTCTCTTCCGGTTTCTTATAGTATCCGCTCATCACGGTTTTCCCTTTGACCAGGATCTCGTTGTTTTCGCCCAGTTTCACTTCCACCCCCGGCATCTCCACTCCGACGGAGCCTATGATATACCCCTTTTTGTTGAAGCAGGACACGGTTGCTGTGGTTTCTGTCAGGCCATATCCGTAAAGGATATCGATGCCACAGGCGTGGAAAAACTCGTTGATATTATCGGATAAAAAAGCTCCGGCTACCGGGAAGTAGTTTCCGTTTTCTATGCCGATGGCTTTCTTTAGTTTGGTAAATACCAGCTTGTCAAACAGCAGATAGGGCAGCTCAATCCAGAGAGGAGCATGCTTCTCAACGCGGGAATACTTCAGGTTGCGGGAATAGCCGAACTTCAAGGCTGTTTTCATCAATATGTGCGAAAAAAAAGGCGCTTCAGCCATTTTCTCCTGAATCCCGGCATAAGCCTTCTCCCAAAAGCGGGGAACGCTGCACATCAGGGTAGGACGCACCTCCTTCAGGGTCTTTTGAATTTCATTCGGCCTTAAATTGATCTCTATACGAATCCCTTTACACAGGCAGAAATAGGACCACGCTTTTTCAAATACATGCGTCAACGGAAGGAAACAGACGGAGACATCCTGATCAGTTGTTCCCTGAAGACGGAGGTCATGAATGCGCATCGCCTCCTGAAAACTGGAATGACGCAGCATCACACCTTTGGGCACTCCGGTCGTACCAGAAGTATAGATCAGGGTAGCCAGGTCTTCTTCATTTGCGGAGGCGATACGTTCGGCGATCAGTTCCTCGTTATTGGCCAGTTCGCCCAGATGAAGAAATTCATGGAAGAATAGGGAGGTTGAATCATCGGGATGCGGTTTGACCAGTGGATCAAAGATGATCAGTTGTTTCAGATATGGATTTTTCCCAACGAGGGACCAGGCTTTGTCATATTGCTCCTGCTCCCCGACCAGGATAATCCGGGCCTCAGTTTCAGTTATGATGTAGTTGATCTGTTCGACCGAACTGGTCGCGTACAGAGGCACCGAAACCGCCCGGTTTTGATAAAGGGCAAATTCGGAAATAAAGATTTCCGGTTTGTTTTGGGAGAAAATGGCAACATTATCCTGCACGCCAACTTCCAGGCGGGCAAATGCCTTAGCGGCCCTGGCCGTTTTGGTAGCAAACTTCTTCCAGGAAACAGGAATCCACACGCCGGTCTTTTCGTCTTTATGGCGAAAGGCGGCTTTGTTTCCGTATAGTTCTGACTGGCGTTGGATTAACGATGAGAAATGGCAAATAGTCATGTCCACTAGTTTAAAAACGGGTGCAAAGTTACTGAATAATAATCATTTTGATATCACACCCTTTCGAATTCATGGAAATGAGAAAAGAGCGAGCTGAAACACGGTTTAACGCACAACCATAATCTTTGTGACAACACCGTCAATACCGCTGCTTGTCTCAGCATACACCAGGTAAACACCAGTCGCTACACGTTCACCGGAGCGGTTTCTTCCGTTCCAGGTAATCTGACCACCTTCTGAAATACCTTCGAAAACGGAATTCCCGTTAATATCCGTAATTCTGACGGTAGATTTATATTTCAATCCGGTGATAGTAATCAGGCCTTCGTATTCAGGTTTAACCGGATTGGGGAAAGCATATACATCCGAATATTTTGTACTGGCAGTCGTCGCATCACTACGATAGGAGATCAGGCCATTGTCCGTTCCTATAAATACTTCTCCGGTAGTTGGATGAATTGCGATAGATAAAATCTTATCAGAAAGCAAAGGGCTGTTATTTGCTGTAAAGTGATGGATGGTCTGAAGACCATTTTCACTCACCAGATAAACTCCGTTTGAGGCTGTTCCAATCCATTTTCGGTTACCACCATCTACAGCGATGCAACTAATAGTCACTCCATCCAGAAGATAATCAGCAAGATCGGTACCGTCATTTCTTGGAACTTTTATTCTGGAGCCTGTAAAGTCATCATTAAAAACTTTTGAAGGAGAATTAAATACGATAGGCCCTTGATCTGAGCCTATCCAGATAGCGCCTTTTTTATCTTCTGCTATACAATAAACGTGTCCAGGTGTGATACTCTTAAGCTCAGAGTTGTCATAATAGTTAACAGAAGAGATAAGTTTATACTGATCATCATTTTGGTTGTTTAATGTTCCTTTTGGATCAAAAGCGAAAATACCAACCGGAGCTTTAGTTACTGCCCATATTATTCCATTGGATGCTTGCGTCATTTGCATAATCCCAGAAGCCAGAGAGATAGGACCGTAAGCCAGACTCGTCCATACACCTTCTTTAGTCAGACACTTAATACTATTTGAGGTAGCCCAATTTGCCACATAAAGGTTACCTTTTTTATCAAAACAAATTCCATAAACTCTATCATAACCATTAAGCCCAACCACTTTGTAATGTGTCTGGATTGCACTATTTGTATGATCGTGAATCTTCACTAAACGATTACTCTTAAACTCATATACTCCATCGCCGTATGAAGTGACAAAAATATGACTTGTATCTAACGGATCCACTGCAAAATCACAAAAGTCACGGACATAATTGCCTGTGTAGTTCATTTTAACAGTATCAAGATTCACATGGCTCCATTCTTCATTCGCAAAATACATAATAGTTCCTTTCGTACCGAAACCATCATCCCAGGCTCCACCCGGAACAGAAATATATTTTTTATCAAGGAATTTAATGGTGTAAGCGCTATTCAAGATTGGTCCTTTGGGTTTTATGCCAAGGGAAACTGTTTGATATCCATTTTCCGTTTTATTTACCAGGTTCATGCCAGACTCATTAGATGCAATCCAGAATTGTTTATCCGGATCAAGCGAAGATAATTCATAAACAAACGGATTGTCGAAAAATTTGGTTTCCTGATTATTTAAATCTTTAAAGTACGTGATTTGGTTTTTGCCGTAAGCAACCAGAATATTTTTTGAGGATAATATTCCTGACAGAGCGGTACCAGAGTAAAACTTTTGTGGTGAATCCGTGGTTACATCAAACAATCCATCAGAATATCTCAACGCAACAATTTTGTTGTTGAAAACGGTCAATTGATTTGCATTGAATGCCGAATGCAGCTCCCAGTTTTTTATATCGGAAAGGTTCTTAGTCAGCAGTCCTTTCCATATACCCGACACAGTTGCAACATATATGAATCCGTTAAAAACGGAGGTTGAATAAGCCTTTTTGTTGAGCATATATGATTCGGAAAATTCATGCTTATCAAGGTTTATAATCGAGACCCCGTAACCACAAGATAAATATGCCTTACTCCCTACAAACTTGATATCATATATGTTTTTGTCAGTTGCTAAAGATTTGATATTTATGTCTGGTATATTTATAACTTCGCCATCGTCTGTTAGTAAATCAATATTTGAGTTATTGTATGCAATCAATAGAAGTTTATTTTCTTTGCTGTAGGAGATTAATGAGATCTTGGAGTCATTTAATCCACTCAACTTATCATACCGTTCTATTCCATAGTCGGTTTTGTCATAAGAAAACAAAGCCCCATCAGAGACTCCATAGACCTTCTCAGGAGTTTCTTCTACCTGAGTAACGTAAGTGTAAGCCAAATGAGTTCGCCAGTTTCCGACAGCAACCTGAGCAAAGAGACCGGAAGTAGAAAGGATAAAGAGAGTAATAAGAATGAGCTTCTTCATTTTCTGAAAAGATTTAAGTCCTTTATCTGGAAAGAAATTCGATTAGTTTCTGCACGGCTCTTCCGCGGTGGCTGATGCTGTTTTTCTCGTTGGATGAGAGTTCGGCGAAGGTGCAGTCATATCCTTCCGGGCGGAAAATCGGATCGTAGCCGAAACCGCCGTTTCCGAAAGCCGTTTCGGTAATGTCGCCTGTAACAATGCCTTCAAACAGATGCTCCTGTCCATCCAGAATAAGAGCTATTACCGTTCTGAACCGGGCCTGACGCTCTGATTCTCCATTCAGTTCGGTCAGCACTTTGCGCATATTGTCCTGAGCATTTTTTTGCTCTCCGGCGTAGCGGGCCGAGATCACTCCGGGGGCGTTGTTAAGCGCTTTTATCTCCAGGCCGGTGTCGTCTGCAAAGCAGTCGTAGCCGTATTTCTCTTTGACAAAACGGGCTTTGAGCAAGGCATTGCCTTCCAGCGTATCGGCTGTTTCAGGGATCTCTTCGAAGCAGTTGATATCGTTGAGGCTCAGGATTTCCACTTTTCCTTCGAGGATGGACGAAACTTCTTCCAGTTTATGTTGATTATTGGTTGCAAAAACGATTTTACTCATCAGTTATAACGGAATTGTGCATGGAAAATTTAATACAATCAGGCAAAAATAGTATTTTTTCGGCCAAACGATTGCGGCAAATCCCTTTCTTGCAAACTATTAACAATATCAATTCCCGACGACAACCGGGATTTTCAATCTTACGGGAGCTTTGTCTCTCTTGTAGTATTCGATAAAGAGGATGTAAATGCCCGGTTTCACCAATTGGTGACTGGTGTCAGTAGCGTCCCAGTCTAATATCCCTTCACTTCCCAGAATGGTGTTGGAGGCAATTGCATTGATCAGTTTGCCCGAACGGTCATAAATGCGAATATTGGCTGTAAAACCCTCTTCATCCAGTTTGTAATTGATGCGTAACACATCCTCCTTGCCGTTATTGTCCGGAGTGACCGTTTCGCTTTCGAGCCAGAAGCCTTTCTTTTCAAAATCGGAAGCCAGGTATTGCTGTGAATTTTGATAACCGGGGGTGCCGTATCCGGAAGTAGAAGAGGCCGATTGCCAGTTCGTTGCATCGTTTGTGGGTCTGTTCGGATCAATTCGTTCTAGCGCTACACCTTCCGGGTCTTTTATAAACGGATGGTGCATTTTCTCCGAATAAGAAAATCCATCAATAACCGTTCCGGCGGCATTTGCCAGCTGGACATTCCCTGCATCATCCGGAAAGGAGGGCATGGTGGCCAATTCATCGAAAAGAGCCGTTGCCTTGCATTCGTAGAATGAGCAAACTGCACTCTTGTCCGTGGTCAACACGATGTATTCGTTGGGAAAAAACGGCATGATATTAGTCGCTAACCGGATGCCGGCCTGAAGTGTACCGTCGGATTTCCGGGAAGTGATTTGAAGCTTCGACACGTCAATGATTCGATTGCTCCGATTGTATATTTCCACATAATCCGCGCCTGAAGGTTTGGGATTGAAGAGAATTTCATTGATGATAACATCGCCAATCTCAAGGGAGTCGGGAATGGCTAAGCGGATGCTTCTGTTTCCCGTCAATTTATTCCCAGAGATGCAGGAAATGGAAGACGCTAACTCAAAAGAGAGGATGTCTCCGTGTTTGATTGAGTCAGATAAGGTCAACGTTGCGGACGATGGTACGGGCGATGATAAGTCAATCTTTTGGATAGCATTATTGCCAGTAACGATTGTGTAATTCGATGAGTTGGTCACACTTTCGCGATTCATCGCTTTGGAGAATTGGACAAGCACGGTGTTTGGACTTGAAAGTGAGCTTTGCATGATGACCGGTGATACGGTGTCCGGATTATCGGCTGCGATGCTGTTCCTTGCACCCGGAGTTCCTCCTTTCAGGTTTTGTGATGCCCGCCAGTTGATGAGCGAGCTGCTCAGGTTGTGGGTGTCGATACATTCGATTGAAAAACCTCCGTTTGCCCGGAAATCATCCCTGTACCACTGGTCTGTGTAGTCGGCAAATGAAGTGACGACACCTTGTGGAGATTCCAGGGAAAGGAGTTTGCCCGTATTCGCCAATGTTGGAAATGTATTCAATCCGAGGGAGTTAACGTTTTCTGTGAACAAAGATGTATTTGTCGATAATAGAATGATAACATTGGAATCCGGCAATATACGATGTTCCGGAAACGTATATGCTTTATCTCCATAATACAATTTCCAATCCTTGAGGTCAACCTGTAAGTTGCTATTGTTGTGTAATTCAATATATTCTGCGTTAGGTAATCCTAGTTCTCCTGAAGGATTTGCCATGATCTCTGAAATTACGATATCCCCCATTTGGGCCTTTTCCAGCAGTGGTACGTATGTAAAGATTACTGTAGTGTCGGGCATGAAGTTTCCTGTATAATCTTTAACCGCCGATGGTAACAGTTTATACCGGCCATTTGATAAAAATGGTGATAATGAGGTGATTGTAGCACTTTCGCAATCTCCTGCGAAAGAGACCTTACTGATGTTAATTCCGGGAATCTCAAATTTTGCAGACAGAGTATCTATTGCTTCTGTAAATGATATTGATAATTGAGTGTTATTTAAAACTGACAGCGAATTAATCCCCGGAGGTACTGTGTCTTTGAGTGTTGGTGCTGTAATGATTAGATTATCAAACCAGATCTTTTTTCCATAGGAGGCTGTATAGAAATACTCCAAAGAAAAATAATTTCCGTTTTTTGGATCTTTATCCAGATATTCCCCCTTTAATAAATACTCAGCCTCATTATCCTGACGAACGAACAGTCTCCATTTCCCTGTAACTGTGTATTCGACTTTGACCTGCATATTGACAATTGATTTGTCTAATTCTTTTTCGGTACCAGGTATAATTTCTTCTTCGACAGAAGTTCTTTGTTTGTACAGGCTGATTTTGTCATTGACTCCACCAATGTATAGAAAATATCCTTTGGTTGCTGCTTTGGGATTTAATGTGTTGGAAACCAGCCAGACTTTTTCATAATTTAATGACGAAGGGTTGAACCCCAGTTTTATACAGAATTCCCAGGTTTGTCCCTTGCCGAAAGCAATCGGAGTGGACAGATAAGTAGTTCCTGAGGTTGTTTCGTTGAGCTGCAATTGTTTGTCGCTGTTTATCACAAAAGAATTCGGACAACCAAACCATTCCGGACTTTTAGTCAAGTCACCATCTGAGAACGTTTCATTGATTTGCGCAAAGCTGACAAAATGTAAGCAAAGCAGGAGTGTAATAACAATATTTCTCATCGTTGTGTGGATATTATCGTTGAAAAAGTCGTATTTTTGTAGCCAATTTGCGGAGAATCCGAGAGTTAACTCCACTAATCGAAGCTAAATTTAAGGTATTTTCAAATAAGGAGCAAGAAGTAACCATTAAATATTCACGATTTAAAATGAAGCGGACAAGTCGGGGCGTTCGATAACGGAGAATGCTCATGTGTGCAAGCTTCATCTGTCGTAAAAACAAACATAATTTATTAACAATGAAAGTAGCTATTGTAGGCGCAAGCGGTGCGGTTGGACAAGAGTTCCTTCGCGTACTTGAAGAGAGAAATTTCCCTATGGATGAGTTGGTATTGTTCGGTTCTGCACGCAGCGCAGGTACCAAGTACACTTTCCGTGGTAAGGAAATCGAGGTAAAACTTCTTCAGCACAATGATGACTTCAAGGGTATTGATATTGCCTTTACATCTGCCGGCGCCGGCACTTCAAAAGAATTTGAAAAGACAATCACTAAATACGGAGCTGTAATGATTGACAACTCCAGCGCCTTCCGCATGGACACCGATGTACCTTTGGTAGTGCCTGAAGTAAACGGCGAAGACGGTAAAGTCCGGCCTCGTGGCGTGATTGCCAACCCTAACTGTACAACCATCCAGATGGTGGTGGCATTGAAAGCAATCGAGCAACTTTCACACATAAAAACCGTTCACGTATCTACTTACCAGGCGGCTTCAGGAGCAGGTGCTGCTGCGATGGACGAGTTGGTAGAGCAATATTCCCAGCTGGTTCGCAAAGAAGAACCGACTGTTGATAAATTTGCTTACCAGTTGGCTTACAACGTGATCCCTCAGGTGGATGTTTTCACTGAAAATGGCTACACCAAAGAGGAGATGAAGATGTACAACGAGACCCGCAAAATCATGCACTCCGACATCAAAGTAAGCGCAACCTGCGTTCGCGTACCGGTGATGCGTGCTCACTCTGAGTCTATCTGGATTGAGACAGAGCGTCCGGTTTCTGTAGAAGAGGCCCGCGAAGCTTTCTCAAAAGCTGACGGTGTTGTATTGATGGACGATACTGCAAATAAAGTTTATCCGATGCCGTTGTTCCTGGCCGGTGAAGATGCCGTTTACGTAGGTCGTATCCGCAAAGACCTGACCAACGAAAACGGATTGAGCTTCTGGGCAGTGAGCGACCAGATCAAAAAAGGAGCTGCATTGAATGCCGTTCAGATTGCAGAATACCTGATCAAAGAAAACGCGCTATAATTATTATCCGAATTATACTGAAAAGGGCAAGCTGACGTGATGTTGGTTTGCCCTTTGTTTTTTTAGATAAATTCATTGGATGACTTCAAGAGGCTGTGGGAAAACTAACTCCCGACCCCTCCCGACCACCCCAAAGTGGGGAGGAGTGGTGCAAACAATAGCATATTCTGGTTAAATTGGTCAATAAATGTGTTGATTTACCTGTTTTTTGCTGCTGCAAAGCCCCCATTTTTGGGGTGGGGGGGCGGACAAATAAAGAGACTTGAAATTTCTGAGAGTTATTACACAGTATCTTCAAGTCATCCGATGAATAATGGAGATCAGATTACAATAATCGAAACCCGGGCACAATAATCTGTGGTATCGTCAGAGGCAAACTATTACAAAGGAAATCAGTCTGCATTTTAGCTACCCTTATCCGGGTTCTGTCTTGGTTTGCTATAGGTTGACTTTAGGTTCTAGTACCTGTAACTTAGAGGAACTACAGTGTTATATCTATGTTATTGTAAAGTCAACCTATAAGAAAAAAGACCTTATTCGGAATATTGTTCAGAGGATTTCCTGTTGGTTTATGCAACTTATAAATAGAAGTTTATTTATTCGCAGAGTGCCTCGAGTGAACCGGTTTTTAACCGCTGATTAATCGGGGCAGTTAATGGAGCAGTGTCTGTAATCTCAGGGAGATAACTTTGTCAAGCCATCGAAAAGCAGAGGGCATGAAATGCTATTCCACAGGATAAAGAGAGCTTTAATTCGGCTACATCCCGATAGCTATCGCGGACGCATCACCTGCTGACTTTTGCAAGATATGAGAATTCTTTATTAGCAGAACGGATCGGGTGCAGCGGTTTTTTACCGCTGATTTATCGGGTCAGTTTATAGAACAGTGTCTGTATCTAAAGAGGGTGTCCCAAAAGGATGCCCTCTCTCATTTTCTCACATACGAGGTCTTTGTAATCAGCTCAGAAAATTGTAACTTAGAGCATGAGTACAACAAAGAATAAACTAGTCTTTAAAGATTGTCTCCAAGGGCAAAATACGCTCTTCACGGAATCTATAGACGATAAGATAAAAGCCTGAGCCCTCTGTTCGTCTGATCAATACAATAGTTGATCAATTAGATATATCCTTAGTTTTAAAAACTTATAAAGGAGGTGGTACAAGCTGCTATCATCCACGCATGTTGCTTAAAGTGCTCTTTTTCGCATACCTGAACAACACCTACTCTTGTCGCAAAATAGCGACTGTCCTGGAAGAGAACATCCTCTGTATGTGGCTCTCGGGTAATCAAACGCCAGATTTCCGCACCATTAATAC
>JAUZOF010000539.1 GCA_030706585.1 Bacteroidota bacterium | reverse complement strand
ATCGGTGATGCGGCGACCGTTTACCATCTGGCGTTCAATGCCAAGTTGTTCCGCAACTTTGGTTGCTGAGCGGCAGCCACCGTGTACCAGCAGTTTACGACCCTCTATTTTTGAAAAATCTTCGAGTAACTGGCGGAGTGAATCTTCTTCTTCCACAATCTTTCCGCCTACTTTTACGATAGTCAGTTTGTTCATTGTATGTTGTTTGATTATTGACTTTATGGGTTATTAAACCTAAACCTAACAGGGAATAAAACCTGTTAGGTTTTATTCCCTGCAAAGATACGACATTTTCCCGAAGCGTTAAATATATGGAAATGAGCAGTCCGCGAAGCGAATTCCAACTGCTGGATAAATCTTTCAGATTAGAAATAGTATAAATTTGTAATCCAATTAAAAAATAGGGAGGTATGAAAAAAATCACTTTTTCTCTAACAGTTCCAATTCTGGCAATGGCAATGAATACATTAGCACAACAAACTCCTGCCTTTAATGTCTCCAACCTCGACAAAAGCGCAGTACCGGGTGTCGATTTCTACCAATATTCCTGTGGTGGATGGATGAAAAACAACCCGCTCAAAGCTGAATACGCCCGTTTCGCCACCTTTGACAAGTTGGGTGAAGATAACCGCGAACAGCTTAAAGGCTTAATTGAAGAGTTAAGCAAGAAAAACAACCCGCAAGGCTCGGTGGCGCAAAAGATCGGTACGATTTATGCCCTGGGCATGAACGATAAAAAGCTCAATCTGGACGGATTTGCCCCAATCCGTGAAGATCTGGCACGAATCAAGGCCATCAAAAGCAAAAGCGAGCTGCCTGCCTATTTTGCTCATTCGTTGAAAATCGGTGTCGGCATTCCTTTCAACTTTTACATCTATGCCGATGATATGAATAGCTCGATGAACATCGCACACATTGCGCAGGGTGGACTTTCCCTGCCCGATCGCGACTATTACGTAAGCGATGCCAATGCAAATATCCGCAAGGAGTTTGTGAAATTTGTCACTACGATGTTTAATCTGGCAGATAAGACCAATCCGAATAATGCAAAGAATGCCGAAACGGTGCTGAAGATGGAAACTCAGCTGGCAAAGGCTCATTTTACCAAAGAGGCGTTGCGTGACCCACAGAAGAATTACCACAAAATCGAGGTTTCAGCCCTGCAAAAAGAGGCTCCGAATTTCGACTGGACCGCTTTCTTCAATGCTGTCGGTCTCACCAACCTGAAAGACCTGAATGTGGCTCAACTGGAACCGGCCCGTGAAGTAAGCACGATCCTTAACAGCTATACTTTAGCGGAAATCAAGGCATACCTGACCTGGCACCTGCTCAACAATTCGGCTTCCTACCTGAATGATGCTGCAGAGAATGCCAACTTCGACTTTTACGGTAAAACCCTCTCCGGTAAGCAGGAAAACAAACCGCGTTGGAAACGGGTATTGGATACCACCAACGGTGTTTTGGGTGAAGCCATCGGACAAATGTACGTTGAGAAGTATTTCCCTGCCGAATCGAAAGCAAAGATGCTGAAACTGGTGGATAACCTTAAGGTTGCGCTGGGAGAACGCATCCAGGGGCTGGAATGGATGAGCGATGTCACCAAGAAAAAAGCCGAAGAGAAGCTTTCTGCCTTCCGGGTGAAGATTGGCTATCCCGATAAGTGGCGCGATTACTCGAAACTGAATATCGACGGTAAGGTTTCTTACTGGGGCAATGTGAAACGTGCCAGCGAGTTTGAATTTGACTACATGCTTTCCAAAGCCAACAAGCCTGTCGATAAGGATGAATGGTTAATGACTCCGCAAACGGTCAATGCCTACTACAATCCGGCCACGAACGAGATCTGTTTCCCGGCTGCCATCCTGCAACCGCCGTTCTTCAACCCGAATGCCGACGATGCAATCAACTATGGCGCGATTGGCGTGGTGATTGGACACGAAATGACCCACGGATTCGACGATCAGGGCCGCCAGTATGACAAAGAGGGGAATCTCAACGACTGGTGGACGAAGGAAGATGCCGATAAATTCAACGCACGTTCCAAAGCGCTCGTTGATCATTACAGTAAAATCGTAGTCCTGGATACTTTGCACGCCAACGGAGAATTTACCTTAGGGGAAAACATCGCCGACCAGGGAGGTTTACAGGTTGCCTTCGCTGCTTTCCAGACAGCGCTAAAAGAGAATCCGCAACCTCAAAAGATCGACGGCTTTACACCCGAACAACGTTTCTTCCTCGGTTATGCGACGGTATGGGCGGGTAATATCCGCGACAAAGAGATCATCCGCCGCACGCAAACAGACCCGCACTCGTTGGGAAAATGGCGTGTAAACGGCGCTTTGCCGAATATTGATGCCTGGTATGCTGCATTTAATATCACTCCCGATAGTCCGATGTATATTGCACCGGAAAAACGGGCAGTAGTGTGGTAAGATATATTCAATTCATCCGATGACTCAAAGTCATGGGATGAATACACAACAAAAAGCCGCTTTCCCGGAATACAGGAAGCGGCTTTTTAGTTTAAATCATCTAAAGCATATATCTACAGGTCCGATAGAAAATACATAGGGGCGGCCCCTTCTCTATTATATCTTAATCTTTACCGCCCCTCAAAATAAAGTTAACCCTTATAACAAATCATTTTACCCTGAATGAAAAACAAGCTAAGGTTTAGGTAAATCGTCTTTAATGTGTTCTAAGAAACTCATGTAAAGAACTTATCCCTTAGATAATACAAAGTTAGTTCCTTATTTATGCAAAGTCAATACCACTTTAGTAGTATATTTAAGTCTGTATAGGTCAAAATATACCGAAAAGCAATTCCTTTTTCCTGGAAACCGATTGATCTGGTCCATACAAAAAAAGCGTGTCACTCAATTACCTGAGCGACACGCTTTTTACTTGTCCCGTACTGGGGATCTTTCTACCTTTCAGAATTCACTTCCGGTCTATTGCTTCAATAATTTATGGGAAGTGAGTGTTCCGTTTGCCGTTAGCAGATTCAGAATGTAATATCCCCTTGGTATTGAGGTCAGATCGAGTGAATATTGATTCTCATTACCGGCATAAACATCGCGGATTTGAGTGCCGGTCAGCGAATAGAGCTTAATCTCAGCGATTGCTTCATCGGAAGTTATCATCACATAATCCTGTGCCGGATTGGGATAGCAGGTCACCGAACCATTGGCTTTGAT
>JAUZOF010000538.1 GCA_030706585.1 Bacteroidota bacterium | reverse complement strand
GTATTTTACAGTGATTGTTTTGCCAGTACCCACTTTAGCATTATCATAGGTTCCGGTCGCAACCAATCCTATATCGGTGCCGTCGGCTTCCGCCACGCCAGACAAAACACCGGGAGAGACTACTACCGAGTTGTTTCCGTCATAAACCTTACTCAGAGTAACAGAAGGAGATGATATCGCCACTTGGATTAGGCCGGCTTGTGTCACCTTAATGGTTTGTGAAGTAACACCGGGTCCGGATACAGTTACAGTTGCAGCACGGGTAATTATTGAAGGATTGGCAGAAGCCGTTAAAGTAAGCGTACCATTGCCAGTTGCTCCCTGACTTACCGTTAACCACGGCTTATCGGATACTGCTGTCCAGGTTATATTTGATTTGACATCCACAACAGCTATGCTATTAGAAGATGCAGCTACGGTTGTCCGTGAGAAAGAAAGTGTAAAATAGGGCGATTCTTCTAAATACAATAAATCCCCTGACTGCTCGGCTGGTGTAGAAATAGCACTTGAAGAAGCTTTGAGAAAGGAGTTATCCACATTTCTGTAAACATTTGCCGAAGAGGTTATATTTGTCGGGTGAGTTGGATATGAGTCCAGACTAATCAGGTTATTACATTTGAAGGAAACGCCCCCTCCCAGAGATGCTCCTAATGATGAATTAGCGACCAGTGTAAAATGACTACATCCATAAAAAGCGTATTTTCCGATAGTCTTTACCGACGCTGGAATCGTCAATGCCCCAGTCAATCCGCTACAGCTTTCAAAAGCTGAATTCTCGATTGCATTTATACGAGAGGGCATTTCAAAGGTTAGAGAGGTTAAGTTGCTACAATATTGAAATGCAGCGACACCGATTGAAGCTACTGAGGACGGAATGGACAAAACACCAGTTAATCCACAACAACTATCAAAAGCATAGTCCCCTATTATTGAAATATTTGAGACAGGACGAAAAGTTAATGAGGCTAGCTTACTGCAATACTGAAAAGCACTATTGCCAATGGACAAGACAGATGATGGAATGGTAATTGAAGTCAATCCCCGGCAACCACAAAACGAGAAATCGCCTATTGCTGTTACCGAAGAAGGCAAAGTGATTGTAGACAAGCCTATTTTACCGTTATTCCTATTGGAATTATAAAATGCATATTCGGGTATGGTATTGGCCGGATAAGTAATCAGACCGGCCTCATTCGTACCGGAAGTACCGGAATAACCTTCAATCATAACCGCACTGATATCCAACGAATTCAAATGATCCATATTATCCCGAATCGTTTTGAAGTCCCGGGCATCAATTGTTCCCCTAATCGTCAAATTAGTAATAGTAGAAAGCTCGGTCTCAGACAAAACCAACGACAAACTGCCTCCGGCAGATACATCCACCGTTTTCTCAACTGTAGAATGCAACATCATAGTCATTAACAAACAGATGTTGAGCAAAATAACCCTTTTCATATTCAATTCTGTATTAACATTCGCAGAAAGGAATAATCTCTAATATCCTTCACATTATATTGAAAAGAAATCCAAATATCAGACAACATCAAAACACAGTGGATAGATGTTGTATTTTAGATTTAAATTCAGGATACGACAAAACCACTCTTTCTTAGAACAAATATGGTAGGCTGAAACATCATGATTGACACAATCCTACCCTATTTTTTATATAGACTTCTTAAATTGTTATTCACAACAATTCCCCTACTATACAAATCACATTCTCTTTGAATGATTATTAATCCAGTTTTAATCCATATGATTTGATTTAAACTGACACTTTAAATTCTACAGAGACCATGATTTCTTTATCTGGTAAATGTCCTGATAATCTTATATGATATACCTTTATCTGAAAACCTTTGCAAAGGTAACCGTTAAACAGCTTTACTATAAAATACAAAACCCTAATTATAACCACTATAAACCCTAATAATCTACTAGTACAAACCCTAATAAAACAACAAAACCCGCACAAGATTATTACTTGTGCAGGCTTTGCATTTAGTTAAGTATTATCGGACAAATTAGCAATACTTAGACTATTAAATTCAGATATCTACCAAATTACTTTTAATTGCAAAAAGGACCAGATTAATTGTGTTTTTGGTATTCGTTTTTTTGAGTAGAGAAGAGCGGTGAGCTTCTACCGTCTTGACACTTCGGAATATCCTATCTGCTATTTCTGAAGCAGTAAGACCTTCACAAAAGAGCCGGAGTACTTCATACTCCTTTTCTGATAATTCAAATTCGTTCCCGGGGAACTGTTGTGAAGCATCGGATTGTTCCGTCTTAATGTTTACTATTATTTGGCGTAATAATTCATTAGAGAAATATGTATCTCCATTTAATACCGCTTTTATCGCTTTTTCAAACTCCCTTTTTCCTGAAGTTTTTAGCACGAAACCCATAGAGCCGGCATTTACCATGTCGAAATAATTCGCTCTATCACTCAACATTGTAAGTGTCAATATCTTAATATCAGGACTTATTTCTCGAGCTTTACGTGTTGCCTCCAATCCTCCCATCACTGGCATTTCAATATCCATAATTACAAGATCCGGATCGTGTTTCTCCAATAAATCAAGAAATGCCTGTCCATTTTCCGCCTCAGCGATTACTATACCCAAGCCTTCGTTCTCAATAAGAAGTTTGATTCCTTCTCTGAACAGAGAATGGTCATCCACTATAATTATTTTTTTCATATCCATTTCCCCCGATGGTAACCCCTCCAACATTAATTTAATAGATAAACCTCAAATAACTAACCTAAATAACAATTTACACATCTTAGTTTGTTATAATCTAACAGTCAGTCACATAAAACATAAAAACCATATCAGTCTGCATTCATATATATCCGAGTATATAGAAAACGCCCCCTCTACCACACTTTATATAAACAAAGGGACTAACCCAATTATATCAAATTTCAATATTGACCCTCAAAAATAACAATTCTTACCGTAATAATATACTTTTAAGACGAATACTAAATAAAAAAATTCGATTCAAGGTCTAAATTCCAGACCTGCATCCATATTTATCTACTACAACTCCTCTCTCAAGAAAGCCACCTTTCAATTACTTTAAATACAACAAACAGTCTCAAAATGATTATTTTATAGTTATTTTCACATTTTCCACAACAAGAATCAACCCCAATATACGTCAAAATAGTATTTTTGCAAAAT
>JAUZOF010000537.1 GCA_030706585.1 Bacteroidota bacterium | reverse complement strand
TCCCTGGTCGAAGATGTGCTCGACCGTGGTGCGGCTGTCCATGCATCCCAGGATGATCGCGAAGGGAAACTGCCCGTCCTTGTAACTGTTGACCTGTTTGAGCAAGTCATGGTTGGCATTCAGGTTGTTGATAAACCGTTGGTTTCCCTCCTTCAGGAACTGAAGCGCTTTGGCAGGCGTCATGGTAGCCTGTGTCTCGGCGGTATGATACTTCATGGGTTATGAGTTGTTTCAGAATGAATGATTACCCGTGTGATGGGGTTAGTTGTTTTTTATAATCAGGATAGAACTCTTATCCGACAGGCCTTCGAATCGGTTTTCCATCACCTGTTTCCAGCTTTCAAAACTGATGATCATCAGGCACTGGCGCGGCAACAGGTTGTTCTCAAATGAATGGTTACTGAACAGGTTGATGCGCTCCGGAGCCGTTTGTTTCATCTTATTCAACCGGCCATTATGTTCTTTGCTCTTTTGCATATACTGATTGAGATCAATCAATGCAATCGAGGCATTGCTGTGATGAAGCAGACGCTCGGCATAATCGAGCAGGAAGCTGTCACTCTCGTTGATAAAGGGAATCAGTACATGATCGAGGTGTTCGAATTTGTTGTTGAGAAATACACCCACCGGCACATCGCACCCTTTCATGATGCGGATGGTACGGTCGCCCAGCCCGGCGGTGTCATAAAGCTTGTCTCGTCCGGTGATTTTACCATAGAGACGGTCAGGCATGATGAACGATGAGGTGAATCCGAGTACTTTTCCCAGCAGTGTCCCTTCGTAGATGGACGGTCCCACGCCGATTAATAACAGGTCGAAGTCGTTTTGGTTCGCCGTATGGCTGATTTCCCGTTCAATATCCCCCGCAGCCTTAAACATGGTAGTCACCGGCAGATCGAGCAGTTTGGCCTCGTGTTTAATCTGGCGGAAACTCTCCTTTTCAAACTCGTCGATGTTGTGCGGGTTGAGGTCGCTACTGGGTGAAAGGTGCAGTACAGTGATGTCCGACTTGTCAATCTCCTTACCGGTAAATCCCAGAGCCAGACGGATCAGCGGCTTTCCGCTATGTGGATTCCCTACAGCGAGTAACACTTTGTAATGCTCCTTCTGACGGATATTGCGGGTTTGAGGTTTTTTCTTTTTCTCCGGGAAAATAAGACCGATCAGGCTAAGTGCCGGACCTGTCATGAAGGTGGTAGTCAATGCCATCAGGATCATCATGGCAAATATCGTCGGACCCAGTACTCCGAGGTCATAACCGATATTGAGCACGACAAGCTCCATCAGTCCTCGGGTATTCATCAGGGCGCCGATGGTAAGGCTCTCGCGCCAGGTTTGTCCGACAAACTTAGCCGAAAGCGCACTTCCCACAAATTTACCGACAACCGCTACCAGAATGATGTATCCGGTTACTTTCCAGAGATAGGGTTCATTGAGCAAGCCGATTTCAGTACGCAAACCGGTGAATACGAAGAAAAGTGGTAACAATAGCAGCAACGATACGTCCTCCACTTTTTCCACGAAAATGTTGCGGAAAGAGATATTAGTAGGCATGATTACCCCAGCCACGAAAGCACCGAAGAGAGCGTGGATACCAATGGTTTCGGTCGTGTAGGCCGAGATGAAGAGCATGATAAAGAAGATGCCCACCACCGGTTTGCTCAAGTATTCCTTGTTGGTGTATTGCTCTCCCAGTCGTTTGTAAAATGGGCGGACAATCAGAAACATCACCAGCACATAACCTACCGCCATCGCTATGGTGTAAAGCGAACTAAGCACGGTACCTGCTTTGACCACCGCAATCACAGCCGCCAGCAGGCACCAGGCCGTGATGTCGTCGGCAGCGGCACAGGTGATCACCATCGCCCCGATTTTGGTTTTGGAAAGGCCGCGCTCCTGTACGATACGTGCCAATACCGGGAATGCCGTGATGCTCATCGCAATTCCCAGAAAGAGGGCGAAGGAGAGAAACGAAGCGTGCTCAGGAGCAAAGTCTTTATAGATATAGTAGGCCAGCCCCATACCGAGTGCAAATGGTAACACGATACTGGCGTGGCTGATGATGATGGCATTCTGGGCTTTATTTTTAAGCACTTTCAGGTCAAGCTCCATTCCCACGATAAACATAAATAGCACCAATCCGATCTGACTCAGGAACTGGAGGTTCCCCAATGATGCCGCAGGAAAAATAAATTTGGATAATTCAGGAAAATGATGGCCAAAGAATGACGGTCCAAGGAATATCCCCGCCAGAATCTCTCCGATAACGGTGGGTTGGCCAATCTTTTGGCAGAGAAATGCAAAGAAACGGGCCACCACGATAATCACCACAATCTGAAGCAGTAGTATGGATAATGGATGGGTGAGGTTCTCAGTCAGTGTCTGCACCGCCATGTCCCAGTGTGAAAGCATGGAGGAGGGAAGGGCATGGATGGGTCTTCCGGTTTCCAGTACTTTTCCGCTTGTGACTACGTAATAGATCAATAACGAAAATCCCACGATTGTTGTGATATAATAAAGGAGGTTTTTGTGTTGGCGCATAGGCTTCTATTTCTGAGGTTAGAGATAAAAATATGGGGGTAAGATATTCGCTTACTCCCATTTTGGCGAAAATAGTAAGATTATTGCGGCTTTCCAACCTTCTTTGCCGTAAACAACGCTATTTGTCTAATAAAAAGCCAATTCGCTTTGAATTCCTACATTTTTGTGCGGTTGAATATCACAATGCTACATAAACGTTTTAGAATCTTTCGGGGGTAAAATAGTAATTGTTGTTGGGTTTCAGTGATTTACGTTTTTGGCATGATTGTTGCCGTTATTTAGGCAAATGAATAACGTATGAGAAACCCATTTACCATCAATTCATCTCTCGAAATCTGCAAGGATGGAGTCTGCTTTTTGAATCCTAAACGGGTGGAGCTGCTGAAACGCATAGCAACGACTGGCTCGATGCTTGCAGCTTCCAAAGAGATGGGAATGTCCTACCAGCAAGCGTGGAACTTCATCCAGCAGATGAACCAGTTGTCACCTGTACCGTTGGTCATTCGCAAACGCGGTGGAACGAACGGGGGAGGAGCGGAGTTAACCAAATTCGGAATAGATATTATTTTCCGTTTTGACCGCTTGGTTGCTCAACATTCTGAGCAGACCCGAAAATTGGGCGAAGAACTGCTGCTGTGCATCTTCTGATTTTTCGTTTGCCTTGCGTTATCTTTTTTCCT
>JAUZOF010000536.1 GCA_030706585.1 Bacteroidota bacterium | reverse complement strand
TCTTCACGCTTGCCTAATAAGCCTACTACTTCGTCAAACGAGCGTGAACGAAGATAGATTTGTTTGGCCAGAAGGTCCATCTTTACAGCAGTTGATTTGATCAGCTTTTCATTTGACAGTCCGTTGATTTCATCGTATCGGCTTTCGTTCAGGATTGTGGTTTGTTGTTTATTCTGTGTTGGGTTTGACTGCAGGATTACACGGTAAAGGTTGTCGTCACGCTCTTCAATATTTCCCATTACATCCAACGCCTTGTCCAGCCTTTTGGATAATAGTTTGTTTTGCGAGGTGAGTACATCGATTTCCCGCTTCATTATTTTATCCGAAGGGGTGTCAAAGTAGAAGGTGTAAAGCGCATAGGCAATAATTCCCACCGTGATGCCACTGATAGAGTGACGAAAGGCTCCCCAGAAACGCTCTTTTGCCGTCGGATAAACGCGTTCGTAAGTAAGAGTAGCTGGGTTATATCGGTAAAAGGTTTTCTTTCTCATCGAAAAAATGAAGCTGTTTAGTAAGTTTTATGTGCGAGAATATGGCAAAAATAGGAATTTAAGCTATTTTTGCAAACTGTTTTTGAGATAATTAACCCGTAGGTTGAGATTTTATTTTCAACATTGCTGATTATCAGACAAATAAATATCGAAGAAAGCGGTGCGTAGAATGTATTTACCCTGATGCAGACTGACACCCATTTTCCGTAACTAACAAATAAATTATATGTTGACTGCGAAAGAGATCCGCGAATCATTCAAAACTTTCTTTGCCTCGAAAGAACACCTCATTGTGCCTTCAGCGCCAATGGTTATTAAAGACGACCCCACGTTGATGTTTACCAATGCGGGGATGAACCAGTTTAAAGATATTATCCTGGGTAATGCGCCCGCCAAGAGTAAGCGTGTGGCAGACTCACAGAAATGCCTCCGTGTAAGTGGTAAGCATAATGACCTGGAAGAGGTGGGAATTGATACCTATCACCACACGATGTTTGAGATGTTGGGAAACTGGTCATTTGGTGATTATTTCAAGAAAGAATCTATCGAATGGGCGTGGGAATATCTCGTTGATGTGTTGAAGCTAGACCCAAACCGTCTCTATGCAACCGTTTTTGAAGGTTATGCGCCAGAAGGTCTGGAGCGCGATGATGAAGCAGCAGGTTACTGGGCAAAATTTCTTCCGGTAGAGCGCATCATCAATGGAAATCGTAAAGATAACTTCTGGGAAATGGGTGATACCGGTCCTTGTGGTCCTTGCTCTGAAATTCACATTGACCTTCGTAGTGACGAGGAACGCGCTAAAATAGATGGCCGTTCGTTAGTAAATGAAAGTCACCCGCAGGTGATTGAAATCTGGAATCACGTATTTATGCAGTTTAACCGCAAAGCTGATGGTTCTCTCGAACCACTTCCTGCAAGGGTAATTGACACTGGTATGGGATTTGAACGCCTTTGTATGGCTATTCAGGGGAAAACTTCCAACTACGATACCGATGTATTCCAACCGATTATTCGTGCAATCGGTGCTTTGGCGGGAAAAAGTTATGGTGACAGCGAGCAGACCGATATTGCAATGCGTGTAATTGCTGACCATATCCGCACCATTGCATTTTCTATTACTGACGGACAATTACCGTCTAATGCAAAAGCGGGCTACGTAATCCGCCGTATTTTGCGCCGTGCTGTTCGTTACGGATATACTTTCCTTGGCCAGCACCAGCCGTTTATGCATAAATTGTTGCCGGCGTTAATTGATACGATGGGTGACGCATATCCAGAGTTGATTGCGCAGCAAGATTTGATTCAGAAGGTAATCAAAGAGGAAGAGGAGTCATTCCTTCGTACTCTGGAGACTGGTATTCGTCTGCTTGAAAAGGTAATGGGCGAAGCTAAAGCTGCCGGCACAACCGGTATCAGTGGAAAGGTCGCCTTTACATTATACGATACTTACGGATTCCCGCTCGATCTTACCGAGCTAATCCTGAAAGAAAACGGACTTACTGTCGATTTAGAGGAATTCAGCGCTGAAATGCAAAAACAAAAAGAGCGTGCCCGTAATGCTGCTGCTACCGAAAC
The DNA here is from genome assembly GCA_030706585.1 of Bacteroidota bacterium. Classification (GTDB taxonomy): domain Bacteria; phylum Bacteroidota; class Bacteroidia; order Bacteroidales; family UBA7332; genus CAXXIC01. The sequence goes on along the minus strand of JAUZOF010000536.1, from coordinate 1,154 downwards.
TGGAGACTGGGTGGTTGTCAAGGAGGGGGATCCTGTTTTTGTCGGTTACGACTTTACAGAATGTGATGCCGAAATTCTTCGTTATCGCAAGATTAAACAGAAAAACCAGGAGCTTTACCAATTGGTATTAGATAAAACGCCTTTTTATGCTGAAAGTGGTGGTCAGGTAGGCGACTGTGGTAAGTTAGTTTTTGAAGGTGAAGTTATCGAAATCATTAATACTAAAAAAGAGAATAACCTCTCTGTCCACTTTAGCGCAAAATTGCCGACTGATCCCACGCAGGCTTTCAAAGCTACAATTGATGTGGAAAAACGCAAAGCAATAGCTGCAAACCACTCGGCTACTCACTTGCTGCACGAAGCATTGCGTGAAGTATTGGGTGCTCATGTTGAGCAAAAAGGTTCGTTGGTCACTCCGGATAGCCTTCGGTTTGACTTCTCTCACTTCCAAAAAGTAACTGAAGACGAGTTGCGTGAAGTTGAGCGTCTGGCAAATGAAAAAGTGCGTCAGAATATTTCTTTGGAAGAGCATCGTCAAATGCCTATTGCTCAGGCAAAAGAGCTGGGAGCAATGGCTTTGTTTGGCGAAAAATATGGTGATGAAGTGCGTGTAATCCGTTTTGGTTCTTCTGTTGAGCTGTGTGGGGGTACTCACGTGTTAGCTACCGGTAATATTGGCTTGATTAAAGTTGTTTCTGAAAGTTCTATTGCAGCCGGTGTGCGTCGTGTAGAAGCTGTAACGGGTGTGAAGACTGAAGAGCTCTTTAATCAGCAGCAAGATACGCTGAAAGAGCTGCGAGCATTGCTTAATAATGTGCCAAATCTTACCGGTGCAGTGAAAAAAGCGCTTGATGAAAATGGCGAACTGAAAAAACAGATCGAAGAATTCATGAACCAGCGAGTAGCTTCTGTTAAAGATGAATTGCTTAAAAATGCCGAAGAGCGTGGTGGTGTGAAGTTGATTCGTTTGGTTGATGAATTACCAGCTGATGCTGTCAAGAATATCGCCTTCCAATTGAGAGGTCAGGTGGCTGAAAACTTGCTTTTCGTAGCTGGTACATTGGCCGACGGTAAGCCGCTTCTGACTGTGATCTTAAGCGATGATCTGGTGGCTAAAGGCATGAATGCTTCAGTAATGGTTCGGGAGGCTGCTA
>JAUZOF010000535.1 GCA_030706585.1 Bacteroidota bacterium | reverse complement strand
ATAGACACAGTAGACACATAGGTTTCACATAGATTCTTTCTATTGTAATCTATGGGTAAGATTTATTTCATTGATTTTTCTATGTGTCCTATGTGCCTATGTGGTTAATGTATTATCTCACAAAACCATCTCAATAGCTTCCACCAATTTCCGGGCAGATTCCCTTGACGAGTATTTATCCAGGGATTTGTAATCAGGATTCCAAACCTCAGATACCAGACGTTTCTTCAAAGAACATTTAATCGCAGAAACAATATCCTGCTCACTCATCTCCTCCGCATACTCTACCACAAAACCATCAGCATTACACTCCTTCAGCACCTGCACCGCCGAACTCTCCTTATGGAAAATAGCCCATACCGGACGTTCGCTAAGCACAGACTGATAAGTCTTGGAAGCCGTATAGTGCTTCTCCGTCGAACCGATCACCATAACAGTATCTGCTAATGACAAATAGTTCAGGATATGCAGGAACGGCATGCGCTCCCTGTTTTCCGTAACAATATCCGCAATGCCACTCTCTTCGGCATAAGCTGTGATCCGTTTAGCCGGATACAAACCCGTTCCCAGAAAATAGAGCCGGATCGATTCATCCCATGCCTTTTCCTTTCTCAATTGGGCAATCGCTTCAAAAAAGCATTTCATAAAGAGATGGGAATTGGGCAGGAAAGCGCCGGCATACAACCAGATTTTACACGGTCCTTCTTTATCCCAGGGCAGTTCCAGATTTTCCAGTTTCACCTTATGATCGTTCGGATCGAAACCGTAAGGCATCCCCACGTGTGTGAAGGGTTTGTTGGTATTGGAATTTTTGAGTTGGGAGTTATGAGTCGTAAGTAGTGAGTGATGAGTGGTGAGTCGTGAGTACTGGGTTGGGAAGTTGCGCTTAATCACCGGTTCGTAGTACGGTGTCGATACCCCGGATATCAGACTCACTTTCTTTACCGCAATAGGTTCAAGCATCTTGGCCACCCATTGGCTAAGTTGCATCCTTATGCTCTTCTGATTGGTCATATCCCTTACCCAGGGATCAATGTAATCAATACCGTAAGGAACTTTTGTCTTTTCGTAAAGCATACGTCCCATCAACGCCATATAGAAGGAAGGAATCGGAATCCAGATAAAATCAATCCGGTTTTCCCGGATAACCCGGAGCGCCTCTCTTTTGATTTGAAAGAACGATCGCAGTCCAATATCCCCGATAAGACGGGGCTTGGTTACAGGAAATGCTTTTACCCTCGATACGATAAAGTCGGGTGAAAAGGTCTTTTCAAAATCAGGATCAGGTGTTTCTTCAAAATACGCCGGTTGCACCGTGACGACATAAGGCTGCCAGCCTAGCTCTTTCAAATAGTTCCCAATTAAACGGGGACGCTGTACTCCGGCAAGATTAGCGGGATGCCAGTGGGGGTATATTATAATAATATTTCTCTTTTTATTTTTTCAATAGAAATCCCGGAACAACCGTTTGAAACCATTTTGCCAAAATAAAAGCCAGTAAAAGAACGATACTAAAAATTACACTGACTTTAGTGATCACATTTAGGTTTAACTTATTAACATAAATAATTATAGGCATATGGACTATATAAATGGCATAAGATATACACCCCAATTCTACAAAAATATTCAGTAGCTTTTTATTGATTGATATTGTCTTTTTATTTATCAATGGATGTAGCATGCATAATATAATCGGGGTTATTCCATATAAAATTGATGCGAACTGCGTGCTTTGTCTGGTTATATAAAACATCACTCCTACAACTATATACAATCCTACAAATAGTGCAAAAAACGCTTGGGTACGATATCTCCACTCTACACTTTTATTTGATGGTAAAGCAGCAGAAAAAAACGGTACCATTAAAAAACTCACAAGTAAATATTTAAAGGGATCATAATACTCCCCGGAAAATTGACAACGAGCCATCATGGGGATTATGGACATAAAAAGAAGCCCCTCCTTAAGAAGAAAGAAACGGTTATTACTTTTCTGAAATTCGACAATCCAATAACCGACTAACCAGATTGATGAAAAAGCGAATAACACAAAAAACAACTTCATCACATTCCACTCCCTCATCAGTAAAAAAGCAGGAATAGCTACTACTGCTAAAATAGTCCAAACCACCATATACCTCTTCTGAGTCTTTTCAAATAATATTCCTATACCAAACAAGAGATAAAAAAACATTTCAAACATCAATGTCCAGATTGGAGCATTTTCACTTAAAACCTTGAATGGTAATCCCCAGAAATTTGCCAATAGAAATAAATTCCCAAAGATATCCTGATTTGGAGGGAGATAGTGCTTTTGACTATGATATACCCAAAGAGCGATTAATAAAGCGAACCAATGGATAGGAAAAATCCGGACCACTCTTTTCTTTATGAAAGAATAGAAATCCGTTCCGGGTTTATGAGATATATTTATGACAATTCCTGAAAGCACAAAGAAAACAACAACTGCCTCGGTTCCCCAACTACTTACTGAATGAAGAATAATATTATTTTCTAAACCATCTATCTTTCCTTCAATGTGGCCTAACATAACCATCATTGCAGCCAATCCCCTTAAAACTTCGAGACCTGCAATTTTGCCATTAACTATTCTCATTCTTATTTAGTAGCCATGTAAATTGATCTAACCATATTTGACTATCTTTCTCCCAGGATATTTGATAAGCTTCCCGATATCTTTCAATCGAAGACTCACGAATCGTTTGTTTATTAGTTATCAGTGAATTCAGCACTTCATAAACAGATTGTTTATCTTGAGAGATTACACATCCTCTATTGGAATTGTCGTTTATAAATTGTTTTTGAGCGGGTGTGTCTGTTGCTAATATATACAATCCAGCCTGTGCATAAGCATATATTTTATTAGTAAGACAAAGCTGACGATTAAAATCCGTATTCGATAGTTCAAGAGCCAATCCCACATCAAATTCACTGATTCGGTTGTGTAATTCCGTTTGGGATAAGGGGGCTTCCACTTTTACCGGAGCTTTAAATGAGTCTAACCAGATCTTGTTTTCTGCTGAAAGGTATCCGAAAAGAGTAAGACTTAGTTGAACTTCAAACTTTCGGAGTAGAGGAAGTATCAGCTCCAATCCTCTTCCGGGACTAATTACCTGTGAAAACCAGACCAGCTTTAATTTTTCACCACTTGCTTTTATTGGGGGAGTAATAAACTCACTTTGTTTAAAGCTATTATTTAT
>JAUZOF010000534.1 GCA_030706585.1 Bacteroidota bacterium | reverse complement strand
TTCTCCGGTTTCTTCCTTCCAGATCTTCCCAATGAAGGCGATTTAAGTCAGGCAATTCATGAAGCCCGTTCAAACGGAGCCAATGGAATCTCCATTTTTGAATATGAAGGTCTGAAAGAATATCAGTGGCAGGAGATCAAACAGTTTTACGAATCAAAATCAATCAGATAAAAATGAAAAGGCATACATTCATTGCATTATTTCTATCTTTTATAAGCCTGACAGGTTGGAGCCAACGACCTGTCGATTACGTTAACCCGTTCATCGGAACAACCAATTATGGAGCTACAAATCCCGGAGCTATTGCCCCTCAGGGAATGGTATCTGTAGTCCCGTTTAATGTTACCGGTTCTTCATTGAACAAGTTTGATAAAGACACTCAATGGTGGTCAACGCCCTATTCACACGAAAATAAATTCTTTACAGGATTCTCACATGTTAACCTGAGCGGGGTGGGATGCCCCGAACTGGGGGTAATATTGGCGATGCCAACGACCGGAACAATTAATGCCGATCCCAAACAATATGGTTCTGTTCATAGCGGTGAAGTTGCCCATCCCGGATATTACAAAACTGTTCTTGAAAAATATGGAATTATAGCAGAAGCAACCGCAACCCAACGAAGCGGACTGAGCCGTTTTTATTTTCCTCAGGGAAAATCAAACATCCTGATTGATCTGGGTGTGGGACTGACGAATGAGTCGGGGGCCATGTTACGGATTATAAATAGTCAGGAAGTGGAAGGTTACAGGATGACCGGAACCTTCTGCTACAGTACCGGATCGGAAAGACCTGTCTATTTTGTTGCTCGCTTTAGCAAACCTGCTATTGATTTCGGAGCATGGAAAAAGATGCCACAGATGAAAGCAGAAAAGGACTGGTCGAATACAAGCGGACAGTTCAAATATTATAAAGGATTTAAACAGGAAATGACGGGCGACAGCATCGGTGCATGGTTTACCTTCGACACCAAGACCAATGAACCGGTCATGGTGCGAGTCGGAATATCGTATGTCAGTATTCAGAATGCCCGTTTAAATCTCCAGACGGAACAAAAGGACTATGACTTTGAAGCCATTCAAAAAACTACAGAAGCAGCCTGGAATAACAAATTATCAAAGGTACTGGTCGAAGGCGGAACGCCTGATCAGCGGACTGTCTTTTACACGGCTCTTTATCACATGCTGATTCACCCCAATGTATTGAATGACGTTAACGGGCAGTATCCCGCGATGGAAACCTACGAGACCAAACAGGTTGAGAATGGCGATCGGTATACTGTTTTCTCCTTGTGGGATACTTATCGGAACCTGCATCCTTTCATGTCGTTGGTGTATCCCGAAGCACAGCTTAACATGGTGCGCTCTTTGGTCGATATGTACAAAGAAAGCGGTTGGCTTCCGAAATGGGAACTCAATAGCCGCGAGACCTATGTGATGGAAGGGGACCCTGCAATTCCAGTAATTGTTGATACCTATAAAAGAGGGCTGAAAGATTTCGATGTGCAGTCAGCTTATGATGCCATGATCAAATCGACCACCTTGCCCGGAAAAGAAAACCGCCTCCGTCCCGATAATGATGATTACCTGAAGTTCGGTTATATTCCACTTCGTGAACAATTTGACAAATCGGTATCTCATGCACTTGAATATTACGTTGCCGACTGGAATCTGTCTCAATTTGCAAAAGCCTTAGGAAAGGAAAAAGACGCAGAACGATATCTGGCACAATCTCTCCGCTATAAAGGATATTTCGATAAGGAGTTTAATATGATACGTCCCAGAATGGCAGACGGAAAGTTCCTGACCCCTTTTAATCCCCGGCAGGGAGAAAACTTTCAACCATGCCCGGGTTTTCATGAAGGCTCGGCCTGGCAATATGCTTTCTATGTTCCCCATGATATCCCCGGACTCATGATGCTGATGGGTGGAGCAAAACCATTTGTTTCAACCTTGCAGAAAGTCTTTGATGAAAATCTGTTTGATATGGCCAATGAGCCGGATATCAACTATCCGTATCTTTTCACTGCCGTGAAAGGTCAAGAGTGGAGAACGCAAAAAACAGTAAGGGCCCTGATTGATAAATATTACAAGAATGCGCCTGACGGAATCCCCGGCAACGACGACTGCGGAACGCTCTCAGCCTGGGTTGTATACAGTATGATGGGATTCTATCCTGTCTGTCCGGGTAATACAGATTATACTTTAACGGCTCCTGTCTTTGACCGGATCACCATTACGCTCGACAAAAATTACTATCCTACGGATAAACTCGTGATTGTTGCAGATAAGATGGGGAAGAAGAATGACCTGATTTATAAAATGGTTGTTGAAGGGAAACCCTATCGGAAATACGTTATCTCGCACAAGGATCTGGTGAAGGCCGGAACGATACAGTTCTTCTTAAAGGATAATGACCGAAAGTAAATAGACGGTAAAAGATTATACAATGGCCCTGTTCGTTTTCCATTTCAAATTGAAGTGGGAATGAACAGGGCTTTTTGTTTGAAGAGTTTATCGTGTTTCCCTGATGTAGTTTATTTGTGATTCTGATTTATCAACACCACTGCAGCACCTTGGTTAAACTACCGTTGGTTTACCGTTGAACTACCCTTTCTTTACCAAGATGGTAGTCGAAGGGTAGAGTGACGGTAGTTAAAATAAGGCGTTGGTGTGGCATCACTGATATTAACAACGGATCTGTTCTAATGGATATAGGTTTGCTGGCGAATTAATATTCTTTGGAATAAGTTAAACATGATTATTCTCATTGCTTTACAAGGTGAAAAATGATGATTGTCATGCTTTTATCGGGTTGTATTGTGTGAAAATCAGATGTTTCAAAAAACATGTTGTGAAACATATGGAATAAAGTTGTATAAAATGATCATTGTATCAGGACAGAACAGAACACGATAACCAATTGAAGATGAATAAAAAATACTGATGAGAAATTTTTTAAAAGGTACCCTTCTTGTAAATTTTGGGTAACAATTCTTAAAGCAATCCAGTATTAACTAAAGTTGCGGGTGTAAAAATTAACATAGCTTAACATTTATTGTGAAAAAAGCATTAATTTAACATGGAATAACGGAGGGTGAGAAAGCAATTGTAAGAACATTCGGAATAAGAATCTCAAAACATTTTTTCATTAATAGATTTCGTGTAGGGGGAATGATTAAAATGCAATTTATTATGAATCAAAAATTAGCATAGTATAAACCCTGAATTAG
>JAUZOF010000533.1 GCA_030706585.1 Bacteroidota bacterium | reverse complement strand
TCCACCAGTAGTCTTTGGGAAAAGTCAGTCATGCGGCGGATTTTCTGTCGCGCTTCAGGGCTGGGAGCCATCCGGAAGAGATTGTCGTAATTGGCATCATCCATAGCGAGAATTAGGTCAAAATCTTCGAAGTCATCAGATCTTACCTTGCGGGAGCGGTGGTGCAGTTCATAACCGCGTCGGCGTGCGTGATGGCGCATACGAGCATCGGGAAGGTCACCGGCATGTCCGCCATAGGTTCCGGCAGAGTCGATCGTGATGAGATTGTCCAGTCCTGCATCTTCCACCAGTTTTTGCATAATGCCGTCGGCAGCGGGAGAGCGGCAGATATTTCCCAGACAGACAAACAGGATTCTTATTGGCTCTATATCAATAGTTTCGTTAAACGCTTTCTTGTTCATTTATAGCGAGTTGTAATTCTAAAACAACCTAAACACCTATTAAGTTTAATGTTGAATCAAAGGTCTGAAATAGCAATAAAAGTCTGCAAAAATATAATTTTCAGGCGAATAACTATCGTTTCGCTCAAATATTGAGGAGGGGATTGACAGAAAAGGATATAGTTTTGATAAAATGATTACATCGGGTCCACATCATAATAGACCATCAGGGACTTGAATCGCTCATCTGAAGCCATTTCAGTCCGAATGTGTTGAAGGTGATCTTTGACCCGCTGAAGATTCGCCTGATTCTCGATTTTCAATATAATCTTACGAATGTAGAAGGTCTGTATCCGCGCTACGGGAGGAGAATCCGGCCCCAATACGCGTGGTCCGAAGACAGCGCGCAGGCGTTCACCCATTTCGGAAGCCATTTCCGAAAGGAGGATTTCGTTTTTATGTTTCAGGTAAATGTAAATCAGCCGGAAGAAGGGCGGATAACGAAACAGATGGCGCTCGGCCAGTTGGGTTTCGTACATGGCACGATAATTCCCGTCAATCACCTGGCGAATGACCGGATGGCCGGGTTCCGAACTTTGCAGAATTACCAATCCGCGCTTATTTTTCCTACCGGCGCGGCCGCTGACCTGTGTCATGAGCTGGTAAGCCCGCTCGTGCGAACGAAAGTCGGGGAAGTTCATCATGGTATCGGCACTGAGAATACCCACTACGCTGACATTGTCAAAATCCAACCCTTTCGAGATCATCTGTGTCCCAATCAGGATGTGCGTTTTGCGGGTCTCGAAGTCGCGGATAATCTGTTCATAAGCCTTCCGGCTGCGGGTGGTATCAAAATCCATACGGCCCACTCCGGCTTGCGGAAATAGCTCCCTGATCTCATCTTCAATCTTCTCCGTACCAAAGCCGCGCATCTCTAAGGAGTGGTGGCCGCAAGCGGGACAGGAACGGGGTATCTGGTAGGTGTAACCACAATAGTGGCAGGTGAGCTGATTCAACCGTTTGTGATAGGTGAGGCTCACGTCGCAATGTTTGCACTTGGGTACCCAGGAACAAAGCTGGCACTCCACCATCGGAGCAAAGCCACGGCGGTTCTGAAACAAAATGACCTGCTCATTTTTATTCAGCGCCTCGTTGATTTTGTCAATCAGGGTGGGGGAGAAGGTCGATTTCATCAGCTTCTTACGGCGCAGATCTTTTGTATCCACCGCTTCGATTGCGGGAAGTTGCAGCCCTTCGTAGCGCTGGAATAGTTCCACCAGCCCGTATTTGCCGGTTTGGGCATTGAAATAGGTCTCGATGGAAGGAGTGGCAGTACCTAAGAGCGTTTTAGCCCCGTGCATCGCAGCCAACACAATCGCTGCATTGCGGGCATGGTAGCGGGGTGCCGGGTCTTGCTGTTTATAGGTATTCTCATGCTCTTCGTCCACGATGATCAGCCCCAGATTGCTAAAGGGAAGAAAGACCGAGGAACGCACTCCCAGAATGACCTGATACCCTTTCCGGTTGAGGAGGTTGTTCCAGATTTCCACCCGCTCGTTGTCGGAAAACTTCGAGTGGTAAATGCCCAGCTTATCGCCAAATACGCGCTTCAACCGGTCAGTGAGCTGCGTGGTGAGGGCGATCTCAGGCAATAGGTAAAGCACCTGTTTGCCCTGTTGCAGCTGGGCTTCGATGAGGTGAATATAGATTTCCGTCTTACCGCAGGAGGTAATTCCATGCAGCAGGACCGTGCTTTTTTCGGTAAATTGTTGATTGATCTGGTTGAAAGCCTCTTGCTGCGCTTCGTTGAGGGTAAAGGCATCGACAGTGTCACGTTCGTAGCTGGCGAGACGACCGATTTCTTTTTGATAGATTTCGAAAATGCCTTTATCGGCTAAAGCTTTCAGTACGGAAGGTGTCGCATTTGCCTTTTCCAATAAATCTTTTCTCGAAATCTCAATCGCCTGTTTTTCATGAAGATAATGGGTAATGTCAAGGTAACGCAATAACAGGTTGAGCTGCTTGGGCGCCTTGGAAAGTTCATCAAAAACGGGACGAAGACGTTCCTGGTCGTCAGCCGGGATGGTCAGTCGGACAAAGTTTTCTGTTTTGGGACGAAAACTCTCTTTCAGCTCTTCGCTGATGAGAATCGCCTCTTTGTCCAGAAGCGATTTGAGTACAGGGGTGAGGTTACGAATGCCGGTCTCCCGTTCCAGGTCGAGAATCGTTACCTTTTCATCGGCAGGAAGTTTATCCAGAACCTGTATCTCTTTTTCGGTCAAGGAAAGCGATTCGGGCACAATGTCCGGATTGAGCATCAGTCTGGTCTCGCTCTCCAGTTTCAGTCCGGCAGGCAGGGCGGCTTTGTAAACGTCACCGATAGCGCAAAGGTAGTAGGAGGCAATCCATTCCCAGAATTTCAGTTGAGGGTCACGCAGGATCGGCTTTTCGTCCAGCAGGGAAACCACCTCTTTGGTTTCGTAATCCTGCGGAGCCTCATTATGAATGCGCACAGCAATTGCGGTGTAGAATTTCCTTTTACCAAACGGTACAATCAACCGGCAACCGGGTTGCACGGCAGCGGCAAATTCCTCCGGCAACGAGTACGAAAAGTACCTTGGCAAGGGCAAAGGGAGTATTACATCTACAAATTGCGACGACAAATCCATAACTTCATTTAAATCCGGACAAAGGTACGAAAAATCGGTCGGCCACGGTATCAAATAAAAAACGCGTAGCCGGAGAATATCCTCCTACTACGCGTCATTTACTTAAATGATAGGCGCTATAACGAATGGTATGGGGAATATTTTAAAACTGAAAATGATGATAAGTTTTCAGCCACGAATCCAC
>JAUZOF010000532.1 GCA_030706585.1 Bacteroidota bacterium | reverse complement strand
GGATTTATTCAAATGTTCGATTTTTCCAAAACGGGAAGCTAAAAGCGGAGTAATGGTAAATGACACGAACAAACTCATCAGAGTAGAGAATACGATTACCAGCGAGAATTCACGCATCATACCTCCAATCATCCCGGTCACCAACGAAAGCGGCACGAACACCACCACGTCCACCATGGTAATCGCCACGGCGGTAAATCCGATTTCGTTACGGCCATCCAGCGCCGCACGTTTTGGGTCTTTGCCCATGTGCAGGTGTCGGTGAATATTTTCAAGGACCACAATGGAGTCATCTACCAAGATACCGATGACAAGTGAAAGCGCCATCAGCGTCATCAGGTTGAGCGAGAAATCGAAGATGTACATCGCTGCAAATACCGAAACGATAGAAGCCGGAATTGAAACCAACACAATCAACGAATCTCGGTAACTGTGCAGGAAGAGAAACATCACAATGGCTACCAGGATAATCGCCAGGACAAGGTCTTCCATCACCCCATGGGCCGAAGCCAAAGTATATATAGAGGTATCGGATGCAATATCAAACTTGATTTGCTGGGCGGCGTATTGTGTTTCAATTTTAGACAACTGCTCTCTGACGAGCTTACTCACCTCAACGGTATTGGCATCAGATTGCTTTTGAATCTGAATCCCGATGGATGATTGACCGTTGATGCGGTTCAGGTTGGTCACTTCGGCACTTCCGTCCACCACATCGGCAACATCCATCAATTTCACGACACTTCCGGTAGAGGATTTTGCAATAGCCACATTACGAAAATCATCCAGCGAATGGGCTTTACCGGCCAATCGAACAGAATATTGTTTGGTATTTCCCTCGATTTTACCGGTCGGTAATTCCAGGTTGGCATTGCCAATGGCCTGATAAACCTGAGAAATAGTGAGGTTATAGCTCTGAAGCTTTTCCTTATTGATATCAATCTTGATTTCACGGTCGGTACCACCGATAAGATTCACCTGCCCTACCCCATTGATCTTGGCGATTTGCGGTTTAATCTGGTCATCAATCAGGCGGTAAAGCTGCGTTGCAGGCATTTTACCCGTTACACCCAGTTTGATGATGGGCATATCGTCCAACGAGAACTTGTTCAGAGTCGGCGATTTCGCCCCTGTTGGAAGTTGGGAAAGATTAGCATTGATTTTACGTTGTGCATCCTGTAAAGCCAGGTTGGCATCAGCGGTTGCCTGTAACTCAATGGTCACAGTAGAAACCCCCTCCATGGAAGAAGACTGGATGCTTTTCACATTTTCCAAAGAAGAAATAGCATCCTCAATTTTCTTGGTCACCGAACTCTCCACCTCGGCGGCAGAGGCTCCGGGGTACTGTGTAATGACGGTCACCACCGGAATGTTCATTTTGGGAACCAGATCATACTTGAGGTGAGTATAACTGAAGATTCCCAACAACCCCAGTACGGTAAAAAGTACAACCACCAGCGTGGGGCGTTTTATGGCAATATTTGTTATGGAAATCATTGCATTTACAATTTAGTCATTTACCATTTACAATTTATAAATGGCTGAAATTTAATTTGCTACTTTAATGGCTTTACCGTCTTCGAGATTAATCTGACCAGCAGTAACCACAACTTCTCCTTCGCTCAGACCGGATTGCACTTCGAGGAATTTGTTATCCGCTTCGCGAACGACAATGTTACGCAAATGCGCTTTACCGTTTTCAGCCACATATACTTTAGCTTCGCGGGTACTTCCCTGAAGGGCTTCACGCGGGATGTAAAGTTTCTTGCCCACAGCCGGTTGGTCAATCATTGCGTTGGCAAATGTTCCGGCTTTCAACGGGTTCTTTTTGCTGTTTACCACCTGGATTTCCACATCATAATTGTGGCTGTCGTCGCCTTTTGCACTTACGAAAGTCACTTTTCCTTCAAAAGTCTCACCCGGATAAATGTCGGTAGTAATGGTCGCTTTTTCTCCAACCTTAATCTTATAAACGTTTCTTTCCGAAACACTCAGTTTCAGTTTCAACCGGGAAATATCGACAATCGATGCAATGGCGGTTCCTACATTGATAAATGCACCTTTATCCACCAGCTTTTTGGTAATCACACCGCTGATAGGCGCTTTTACGGTTGCATCGGTCAATTGTTTTTGCGCTTGCTCAAGGGCAATAACTGCATTTTCCAAAGCAGTGCGGGCATCGTCTACCTGTTGCTGGGTTGCACTACCGCCTCTCAAGAGGTTTTCGTAGCGGGAAAGGTCACGTTTTTGCTTTGCCAATGCCACCCTAGCAGAACGAACTGCCAGTTGTTTGAGCTTACTGTCGATAGTCGCGATGACCGCTCCCTGGCTTTTTACCTGCCCTGCCTCAACATTAAGCGATGTGATTACACCCTGAGCTTCCGCTGCGATATTCACTTCTGAGTTTGGTGAAAGCGTTCCCACCAGGTTGAGCGCCTGGCTGATTTCCATCGGTTGCACGGTGTAGGTCTGAACACTGATAACGCTCGAAATACCGCTATTCAGGTTTTTCGTTGAATTTATCTTATCGTGATTTGCCTTCATTTTGAATCCGGCAGCCAGGATGAGCGCCAGAATAATTACGCCGGTTATTATCTTCTTCATAGTCTAAACGTCTGATTTATTTTATGTTGTTGATGTAATTCATTAAAGTACCCTTTGATTGTTCCAAATCAAGACGGGCGATAAAGAGTGAGAAAAGCTTGTTGAAATAGTTGTTTTGCGATTCACGCAGCGAGCTTTCGGCTTGTACCAATTCGAGAGCCGTGCTGATTCCTTCGTTGTATTGCAACTGGGTGTTGGAGTAAACGTTTTGTGCCAAATCCAGATTTTCCTTCTCGTTGCGGATGTTGTCAATCGCATTTTTATACTGAATCTCGTAGTTGGAGACATTCACCTTTATGGATTGCTCGGTCAAACGAAGGTTTTCCTGCGCCTTGGAAATGTTTAAGCGGGACTGTGCAACACGGGACTTCTTCTGAAAACCATCAAAAATAGGCACCTTAAGGGAAAATCCAATGTTGTAGCTGTTGAACCACGGCTGGTCGCCGTCAAAGAAGTTAAACTTCTGGCGCATGGCATTGTAGTTGTAAGATGCAGTAAAGTTAAGTGTTGGCAGATAACCGACTACATTACGCTGTTTATCCAGCTCCTGCACTTTGATATTTGTCTTTTGCAATTGGTAATCTACACGGTTCTCTACATTCAAATCACTTTTTGAAGCAAGATATTCGC
>JAUZOF010000531.1 GCA_030706585.1 Bacteroidota bacterium | reverse complement strand
GGCTCCTCTGTCGATTCTGTGGAGTGATAATGGAACCGGAGAGATTCGTTCCAATCTCAGAGCTGGGACATATGCCGTGACAATCAATGACGGAACGCCATGTTCGATTCTCCAGTCATTTGTCATCCGGGAGCCTCAGGAATTGATATTGTCAGCTGCAATCACCCATGTCACCGAATGTAAAGCGGCCAATAGCGGAATGATTAACCTGACCGTATCCGGAGGAATGACGCCGTATCGTTATATCTGGTCAAACGGTGCAACTTCAGAAGATTTGATAAATGCAGCCGCAGGGACTTATCAGGTAACTGTCACCGACGCTAACGGCTATCAGAAAACAATGAAATTCGAGATACTTCGCCAGTCTGCTATGACAATCAATATCACACAGAACACAACTATAAACTGTGATACCAAAACATCGCGTAAAGTTTGTACGGTGCAAGTGACCGGAGGAGTTGCTCCATACCGATTGACCTGGTCAGGTGGGACCGTCAGCGGAGTCAATAATGAAATCATGACAACGGGTCAAAGCGGCACCTATACGCTTCAGGTGACAGATGCATCGGGATGTACGGCCTCGTCCTCATTTAACGTGACTGTGCCAACGCAAATAATCGATTACCAGGTGTCGGATTGTAAAAATCACGTATATCAGTTTAATGCTTTAGCGCAAAATGACGCCAACGGAGACATGTCCTATTTCTGGGACTTTGGAGATGGCTACAGCAGCACGCTCAAAAATCCGAAGCATACCTTTGCTACCCAGAATAGCTATAAAGTCCGGTTGACTGTAACAACGCCGGATTGTAGCGGCACCTTCGAAAAAACGATAGTTACCGAAGAGACGCCGGTATTATCTCTAAGTCAGGAGCCTGCATTTTGTCCCGGAGACTCTATTTTAGTCCGTGTCTTAGGTGCAAATGCTTACGAATGGGAGAATGGTTCTACAGCCGATAGCATTTGGATTAACAAGGAGGCAACTTATACCGTTAAAGGTATTTCAAAAGGAGGATGCCAGTCTTATCTAAGCTTTAAATCGACGAGCTTAGGTTCGTTTAACTATTCCATTCAGACCGATAAAGAAGAGCTCAGTACTGATAATGCGACTCTCCGGCTGAAGGCAGAGGAAGTTCCTTCTTCGCTTTATTACTGGGATTTGGGGGATGGTACGACTATGTCTGGAAATGATCTTACCCACACCTATACCATACCTCAGGAGGGATACTTTGATGTCCGGTTAAGAGTAATCAATCCAAACGGTTGTGTGGAATATGTGACAAAACGCATTCTGGTTACTCAATCCTCTACATCTATTCCTAACACAATTACGCCTGATGGCGATGGTGTTAATGACGTGTTTATGAAAGGCTCTCACGTACAGGTCTATAACCGTAACGGAATCCTCTTATACGATGGCACCGAAGGGTGGGATGGCACTTACAAAGGAAAAGTGGTGTCGAATGATACGTATTTCTACGTGTTGGAGTATATGTTAGGTTCCGGAATGAAATATAAATCGGGTTATATTACCGTTGTTCGCTAATTTGTAGTTAGTATGAAAAAGATATTATTAATCAGCTTATTCAGTATATTTTCATTAGGAATGTGGTCTCAGTCTAACATCCGCCTGAATAACTATTGGGATAATCTGTACAGCATTAATCCGGCCTCAATAAACAATCAATATACAGCGATGGTTACCATTGCTGACCGCAAGCAGTGGTCCGGATTTGAAGGAGCGCCCAACTCGGTCTTTGCTTCGGCATCAGCCTATATTGAGCATTACGCGACACAGGTAGGGGTAAAGCTGGTGAGGGATAAGATTGGCTATACCTCAACCTCCAATCTGGGATTAACATACGCTTATGCGGTTACGCTGGATACAGAATGGAAGTTGAATCTGGGATTATCGGGAAATATTCACAGTCTTTCCTATGATCTGGACCAGATTAATCTGGCTTCAGCCGATGACCCCAAAGTATATCGTGTACTCCAGAATGCGAATGATTTTAATACTGACATCGGTTTTGAATTCGTAAGTAAATCGCTGCTCATTGGTGGTTCCAGCCAGAATTTTATTTCACTGTTTGCTCCGGAGAAGAACCGCACATACCCATACACCAACTTCTTATATACGATGTATCGTAACCTCAGTGATAATATGCTGGACTTTGGGTTTGGTGCTAATGCCATTCAAAACAGGAACCTGAATCAGATGGAGTTGAATACAACAGCTTATCTGAAGAATTATGAGATGGAGGACTTGTTCAAATTTGGATTGTTTTACCGGACAAAGAATGAAATGGGTGCGATTCTTGGTGCGAATCTGGGCAACTCATTGTACGTGTCTTACAGCTATGATTTTAACCTGGGAGGTATCAGTCATAGTTCTTTAGGCACACATGAGTTGATGTTGATACTGAAACTGGGAAAAATAGATAACTGTCGTTGCCTGAAGAGATAATTAACCTGCAAGTGTTTTTAGGCCTGGTATCTTACGCAACAAAAAGATCAGGGTAGCAGATAAAATCAGACAAACGATTGCTGTCAATGGAATCGAAAATGCCGGATGGGTACAGTTCCAATGAATCTGAAACCAGTTGGCCATGCGTGAAAGGACCAGCACGTGCACCAGGAAAATGCCGTAACTGTACCGGCTGATAAAAGCGAATACGGAGACAATTACTGAACTCTTTATATGCAGGTATTTGAAAAAGAGAAATACAGAAGAAGCCAGCAGAATCACGTTAGGAGCCGTGGGGCTGAACCAGTCTCCCGAGCGATGTCCCGGATGGTATTTATCGTAAAAAGCCATACCTACGGCAAAGGCAAGCAAGGCTATTGATAAGGACAGAAAGACGAAGCTTTTATGCTTAATCCGATGAAAGGAGACTTTAGAAAGCAGGTAACCCAGCACCAGATAACCCATGTAATCGGCAAAGTAATCGAGCCGGAGCTTGGGCTTGTATTCAATCAGATAGGGGGTGTTCAGGAGTTGAACGAAAAACCAGATAACCAGAAAATAGTACATCTCCTTGCGTGGGCAGTTGCGAATCCATTTGCCCAAAACGGGAATGAAGAGATACAATCCCAGTATCATGTAAATGTACCAGAAGTGGTAAGAACTGCCGTTTAGGAGCTGCTTGCCTATCCACGCAGGCACATTACTCCAGTTTAAATGGTGACCGTGCAGGCTTTTGAAATAAAGCGAAACGGCGATATAAATCAAACTCC
>JAUZOF010000530.1 GCA_030706585.1 Bacteroidota bacterium | reverse complement strand
GCATCGGGGATAATCTCTTGAATCAACTCAATTTTATGAGCAAACAAAGCCGTATCGTAACGGCGGCGCATCAGATTCAACACATCGTCACTACCCGATTGGAGGGGTATGTGAAAATGCGGTGCAAAACGTTTTGAACTGGCTACAAAGCGGATAATTTCATCGGTCAACAGATTCGGTTCGATAGACGAAATGCGGAAACGGTCAATACCTTCCACATTATCTAGCGCCTGAATCAGTTCAAAGAAAGTTTCTCCGGTAGTACGGCCAAAATCACCGATGTTCACACCGGTCAGGACAATCTCTTTGCCACCTTCGGCTGCCACCCTTTTTGCTTGTGCTACCAACTCTTCAATGGTTCCGTTACGACTGTTACCACGGGCATTAGGGATAGTGCAGTAAGTGCAATAGTAATCGCAACCGTCCTGTACTTTCAGAAAATGGCGGGTACGGTCATCACTTGAGCAGGAGTGAACAAACTTCTTCAGGTCTGTTTTAGAGGAAGAAACTACTTCTCCTTTTTGTTTCTTTCGCAGGTCTCCAAGATGGGCCAGAATATCCATCTTTTGGTTAGAACCAAGGACCACGTCTACTTCCGGAATTTCAGCAATCTCCTGACCTTTAAGCTGGGCATAACATCCTGTTACCACTACATAAGCACCCGGATGTTCTTTGATTAGTTTGCGGATAGCCTGGCGGCATTTCTTGTCAGCCAGTTCAGTAACGGAGCAGGTATTAACCACACAAATATCGGCTTTCTCGCCTTTGCGTACAGGGCGAACACCGTGCTCGTTCAGCATCTTACCGATAGTGGAAGTTTCAGCGAAATTGAGTTTGCAGCCCAAGGTGAAATAGACTGCGGTTTTATTTTCAAATTGTGTATTATCAATCATTTGTAGGAAATTGGACTGCAAAATTAGCCATTTTTCCTCCCAGCCAATTATTTGGGACGAAACTTAACTTTGTTTCAAGTTTATGGTATATATACAGAAAGTAACTGAATACCATCTGGTTCGTTGTCTTTCCCCTTAAACACCTTAGACTGTCAATTACTTCAAAAACAGTACGATTTAGATGATCTGGCTTAAGCCTATAAAAAAAGCCGACGGTCTGATATGAAACAGAACAAATCCGGCTTTAACCAAAGAAATCGAATCTAAGCAGTAGGATTGAATAAATGTCGTATTAATTTACCTTTCTATTTTTTACCCCTAATTGGCTCCGCCGATCTTCGATTCCCCTAAAAGGGGACTTACTGTAGTGCAAACAATGAGTTTTGTACCGTATAACAGTAAAAGCCGTAGTTAAATTCAAATCTCACTGCGGTAAAAGGAGGGTGTCCCAAAAGAAAAAGAGTCTATTCAAAAAGTAGCAAATTGTAAGTACAAACCGCCCCAAGCCCCTAAAGGGGATGTTTGGAAGTGCAAATCTGGACCGAAATCCCACTCTTCAAAGTCCCCTTTAGGGGTCCCGATAGCTATCGGGATAGGGGCGGGAAGAATAGACAAACTATCAATATGTCAGTTTGATTATGATTGAAATGACTTTTGGGACATCCTCTTGGGGGTAAATATAACAATAATTTATGCTCACTACTTATATGCAAGAAAGAAGCACCAGATTTGATACAGAAACTGCTTTCTTGTTTTGAGTAAATGCCAATAGCTAAAAAAACACTGTTTATTTCAGACGGATAACCAAAGACTGGTAAGGCTTCATTTGAACCTGACCGCCAACAGACTGAAGCCCCGGATAGTTATTGATCAGAATCGCTTTCGGATCCACTTTTTTATCCAAAGCAAAATTAGCTTTAGTGGCAGAGAAGTTCAGCAACACCAGAAACTTCTGATTGCCGAGCGTGCGGGTATAGGCCTGCCCCCCCGCCCCTCCGGATATACCAGCAAAAGGTACGACACCGTCGGCGAGATTTGCAATCTCGCCTCTTTATATTACCAGGATTTTCAATCCGACATCAAACTTTTCCGCTTTAAAAACAAACATTTTTGCAATGCGTCCATTATTCGGCCTATTTGTTTTCGGAATACAATTAGCTCCGCTGAACGCTGTTTCCTTATAATAAAGGATAGGCGGATGACACATCCCCCTTGACCATATATCATTTCCTACGGTTTCATATCCGGTACGACAGAAAATAGAAAAGGATGAATCAAAGCGACGTATTGTCAGAAAAGGATTTCCCTCTCCTCTGTTATCAATCCAACGGAACTTTGCCCCGACACAATTGTTCTAATTTTAGCTGAGATAAAATATGAGAGATCTATTCAGAAAGTTAAAGAACACCGTTATAGGAAACACGCGTGATTTGACCGAAAGCAGCACCTTTAGCAGGATTTCATTGATTGTTTTTCTTGCCTGGGTAGGGCTTGGGTCAGATGCTTTAACGTCATCGTGTTACGGACCCGAAGAGATCTATAAGACTTTGGGAGCGCATATCAACCTGTCCATTATCGTCGGGCTGTTAACAACCGCAACCATATTTATTATCAGCACCAGTTATTCCCAGATTATCAATTTGTTTCCTCATGGTGGTGGCGGTTATTTAGTAGCCAGTCGGTTGATCTCACCCAAAATGGGAATGGTGTCGGGTTGCGCACTGCTTATCGACTATGTTTTGACCATTTCCATTTCTATTTCGAGTGGCTCTGACGCCATTTTTAGTTTTCTTCCCATGCAGTATCATGACTATAAAATTGCTTTCGCTCTTACGATATTAGCAATGCTTGTCGTATTAAATCTCAGAGGAGTAAAAGAATCGGTAAAAACATTAACTCCCATCTTTATTGTTTTCGTATTGACCCATATCTTTTTGATTGGTTTCTCTTTTTCTACTCATATCCCTGATATAAAAAATGTAGCGGTACAGACCGGAGCTGAATTTTCCAATACAGTCCATCAATTAGGATTTTACGGAACAATTTTCCTGATCATGAAAGCCTATAGCATGGGAGCCGGGACTTATACCGGGATTGAAGCTGTAAGCAACGGGATTCCGAATCTACGCGAGCCCCGTGTGAAAACGGCCATCAAGACCATGCACTTAATAGCCGGTTCGCTGTCGGTTGCTGTACTCGGGTTGATGATTTCTTATTTCTTATTCAAAGTTCATCTGCAACCCGGAAAAACAATAAATGCTATATTGATCTCTACGGCCACTTCTTCATGGAATCCGGTTATCGGGAAAGCATTTTTATACATAACATTGATCTCAGAAGCCGCCTTACT
>JAUZOF010000053.1 GCA_030706585.1 Bacteroidota bacterium | reverse complement strand
CCAACGCTCCTGAGCTGCTGAATACACTTCAAAGTCGAATGTCAATGCAGAGGTAAAGCTCATATCACCACCACACAGACGAAGGATACGCCATGGTAGTTCCAGTTTATCCACCAATGTCTGTACATAATTCACCATCTCCTGCAATGATTCGTACGATTTATCCGGATGCTGGATTTGTACAATCTCCACTTTATCGAACTGGTGCAGACGATTCAAACCGCGAACATCTTTACCGTAAGAACCTGCTTCACGACGGAAACAAGCCGAATATGCTGTATTTTTGATTGGCAAATCGTTTTCGCTCAGGATAACATCACGATAGATGTTGGTTACAGGTACCTCAGCGGTAGGAATCAGATAGAGGTTATCCAATTGAGCCAGATACATCTGCCCTTCTTTATCCGGCAACTGACCGGTTCCGTAACCCGAAGCTTCGTTTACTACGTAAGGAGGTTGCACCTCCAGATAACCGGCATCACGTGCATTGTCCAGGAAGAAGTTAATCAACGCACGCTGCAAACGGGCACCTTTGCCTTTGTAAACAGGGAAACCTGCTCCGGTGATTTTCACACCCAATTCGAAATCAATCAGGTCATATTTTTTAGCCAAATCCCAGTGAGGAACAGCTCCGTCATATAATTCTGGAACCACACCACCGGTACGCTCCACAACGTTATCTTCAGCTACACGACCTTCAGGCACCTGCTCACTTGGCAGGTTAGGAATAGTTACCAAAAGTGATTGAAGTTCTTCATCGAAAGCTTTCATTTGGGCTTCCATATATTTAACGCCCTCTTTCATTTCGGCAACACGGGCACGAGCAGTTTCAGCCTCTTCTTTCCTGCCCTCTTTCATCATCTGACCGATGGTTTTCGACAAACCGTTCAGTTCAGCCAACGTAGCATCCAGTTCTGACTGTGTTGCTCTTCTGTTTTTATCTGCCTCCAATACCTGAGCAATTACCTCTTTGGCGTCGAAATGCTTTTTAGCTAACCGGCTGATTACCTCATCCGTATTTTCTTTGATTACCTGAAGTGTAAGCATGTTATTTTGTTCTATAAAGGCCCTTAGAACCCCGGACCCAATATGTGATTAAATTAATTTATAGCGCTTTACAACGAAACTAAATGTTTCAGTATCCCCTGATATTATATGAGTATAAAACAGGATTGCAAAGATAATGCTTATAAACAAAAACTCCCGACTTTACACGAAGTAAAATCGGGAGTTTAAAATGCTTTGATCAATTATTTCTTAGCTAAGTGGCTCAACTGAAATAAATGATTTGTTTTCTCCTTTTTTGCGGAAAGTTACAGTACCATCAACCAAAGCGAACAAAGTGTGGTCTTTACCCATACCTACGTTTTCACCAGCGTGGTGAACTGTTCCTCTTTGACGTACGATGATGTTACCTGCTTTTGCAAATTGTCCACCGAATATTTTTACGCCTAATCGTTTGCTTTCTGATTCGCGACCGTTCTTCGAACTACCTACACCTTTCTTATGTGCCATTTTTCTTTCAATTTAAAGGATTAAGCAACAACTTCTTTAATTAAAATCTCAGTAAAGCTTTGACGGTGACCGTTGCGTTTTTTGTAACCTTTTCTTCTTTTCTTTTTGAAAACGATTACTTTTTCGCCTTTCACGTGTGACAAAACCTCAGCAACTACTTTAGCGCCTTCCACTACAGGAGCACCGATAGTCAGTTTACCTTCGTTGTCAACCAACAAAACTTTGTCGAACTCTACAGAAGCTCCTCTTTCAGCTTCAACACGGTGAACAAACAATCTTCTGCCAGCTTCAGCTTTGAATTGTTGTCCTTGAATTTCTACAATAACGTACATCTGTTATTTATAAATTACAGGTTACCTCCGTAAGGCGGGTTTGCATCCCTGCACTCCTCTTTTCTGCCTACTCCGGAATCAGGCCGCAAATTTAGGAATTTATTTTCATCAAACAAAATATAACACCTGCATTTACGACGAATTTACTCAAAAAACAGAGCCGACTGATCTATTGCGAATCAGTCGGCTCCTGTATTATGAATTTTATTTATCTCAAATTAAATTCCCAGAGATGCTTTTACTGCATTTACTTTAGCTTCTGCAGTTGCACAAGCATTGGCGTAATCTTCACGTGATTTCATCACACCTGCCACCTCAACATAGAACTTGATTTTCGGCTCTGTTCCCGAAGGACGAACTGATACTTTTGTTCCGTCTTCGGTGAAATACTGAAGAACATTTGAAGTAGTCGGCATGTCGAGGATAATCTTTTCGTTTTCGATCTTATCGTAGCCAGTCAGATTCGCATAATCTTTGATCAAAATCACAGGAGAGCCAGCAATTTCTGTCATCGGATTTTTGCGGAAATCTTTCATCATCTGCTCGATTTCCTCTGCACCGGATTTTCCTTTTTTGGTTACCGAGATGCCTTTTTCCATACGGAAACCATATTCTACGTAAATATCAAGCAACAATTCGTACAATGACTTACCGTTGTCTTTCGCCCAGGCAGCCACTTCGGCCATCAATGCGCAAGACGAGATCGCATCTTTGTCGCGAACGAAATCTTCGGGTAGGAAACCATAGCTCTCCTCACCACCACCTATGTATTGCTTTTTGCCTTCCTGCTCACCGATGATTGCAGCAATCCATTTGAAACCGGTATAGCAGTCAAACATCTCAATTTTATTCTTCTCAGCGATTTTAGCAATCAACTCAGTAGTTACGATCGTTTTCACGATGTACTCTTTGCCGGTCATTTTGCCACTCTCTTTGTAACGCTGGATCAGGTAATTCAGGAAGATCAGTGCAATCTGGTTACCATTGATCAGAATAAACTCGCCTTTATCGTTTTTAGCAGCAACACCCAGGCGGTCAGCATCAGGGTCAGAAGCCAATACCAATTCAGCATCAGTTTCGATCGCCTTTTTGATAGCCATATCCAATGCAGCCGGCTCTTCAGGGTTTGGAGAATATACGGTTGGGAAATCTCCGCTTACCACATCCTGCTCAGGTACGTGGATGATGTTGGTGAAACCGAATGCAGCCAAAGCCTGAGGTACAAGTTTCACACCGGTTCCATGAATCGGGGTGTAAACAATCTTCATGTCTTTGTTACGCTCGATAGCTTCAGGAGAAAGAGAAATCGTTTTTAGTTTTTCAACATAGATATTATCGATTTCTTCTCCAAGAATCTCAACAAGGTCAGGATTACCTTTGAATTTGATATCTTTTGCAGTGCGAATTTTATTTACTTCAACGATTGTATTTTTATCGTGAGGAGGAATCATTTGAGCACCGTCATTCCAGTAAGCTTTGTAGCCGTTATACTCTTTCGGATTGTGAGAAGCAGTCAGGATGATACCGCTCTGGCAACCCAGGTGACGGATTGCAAATGACATTTCGGGAGTCGGACGAAGGTCTTCAAACAAATATGCTTTGATGCCGTTTGCAGAGAAGATTTCGGCAGAAATTTCAGAAAATTTGCGGCTGTTGTTACGACAGTCGTGGCCGATACAAACTTTGATCTGCGGCAGATCGCTGAATTCCTGAAGCAAATAATTGGACAAGCCCTGAGTCGCAGCACCTACGGTGTAGATATTCATGCGATTTGTTCCAACGCCCATGATTCCGCGCAGACCACCGGTACCGAATTCAAGGTCTTTATAGAAACATTCGATGAGTTCGGTTTTGTCTTCTGCATCGAGCATTCTTTGTACTTCCGCACGGGTTTCGGCGTCATACTCTTCGCCTAACCAGATTTTAGCTTTGGCAGTTACTTCTTTCAATAGAGATTCTTGTTCCATTATGTGTGTATCAATTTGTGTATAGTCTTTATCCTACAAGTGTCAAAACGACACAATTGAATCGGCAAAGATAGAAATTAAAACGAAACCTTAAGTCGGTCACCTGTATCTTTCACAATTGATTTGTAAAATTCTTTAGAATACCCCGGCTGGAGTGGTTTGGCTGAAACACCGTCATTGGTTCGCTGGAATTTGCCATCTTTTTCCCGCTTGATATTACCGTCAATGTATTTCACCATTAGATATTCACCCAGTTTTTTCCAGCTCTCTAAAGTCGATTGCGCCTTGGAGATACTGTAATCATTCAACAGTTTGGCAACCTTTTCCGGACTCTGGGAATAAAGGTCGATGGCTGATTTTTCAATGACAGGCTGAGAGGCTTTGAATTCATCTTCCAGTTTTTTCTGCACCAACCTGATATCAGCTGACATATAATTGTATTTCGAATAGGCCATATTAGCTACCCAGTTACTGATCCAGAAAGCCGATGTCCAGGAGAAAGTCAGCAGATCGCCATTTCCCACTTTAAAACATTCGGGAACTTCTGTTATGGAACAATACATCGGGATATAAACCGAAGTTGCGGCATCATCCACCCCAAACCAAAGCACCCCTCCAATCGGATTAGGCAGATAGTTGCGCATCTGTGCGACGAACGAGAATCCGGTCTGCTGAGTAGCAATCGCCCGCTCATTGATGTACTCGACACTGTCCACTTTAAAGGTCAGCGGACGCCAGCGGTATGGACAAGCAAACGGCCCCGCACCAACATCTTTGGTCATATCAAAAGGTGTACCCTCAAAGTGGTCGCGCATTGCATTCATCATGTTTTGGGGAGAGATCTTTCTATCCGGCTTTATGTAAAGAGGAAGAGGTTCTTTCGATTTGCCATATAGGTAGGGCAAATATTTATCCATGCCGGAGCAAAACATATTGTAGAAACTCCACACCCGGGCATCGCAACTACGTAATGCTTCAAAATCAGCGGGAGCATAGGTATCGGCAAAGCTGAAATCCGTATTCAGGCCCGAGAAATAACCTTTTTGGCGGGCAAATGATATCACATCGGGGGACTAGATACAGTTTTCAGGATCTTCAAGCGGAAAAGTATGAATACGGGCATGGTTGGCATGAGCCGAAATACAGTCATCCGGAATGCGGACGGCTACCCAAACCGCACCTTTGTTGTGTAGTCCCTTCCCTATCATTTCCATAATCCATACCTCATTCGGATCGGCAATAGTGAAAGATTCACCTTCACTGCGATAGCCGTATTTCTGTACCAGAGAAGTCATGGTTCCGATGGCTTCCCGTGCTGTACGGGCACGTTGGAGTGTAATGTAAATCAGGCTGCCATAATCCATAACCGCAGTTGTGTCCACAAGCCCTTCACGGCCACCGAATGTCGTTTCGCCAATGGTAAGTTGGCATTCATTCATATTCCCGACTACATTGTATGTTCGCTCAGTCTGGGGAATCTGCCCGAGAAGATGATTCGTATCCCATTCTCTTACATCAAGCATCTCACCGGGCGAATGAGTCGCTGCTGGCCAGTGGTATAATTCACCGTATAACACATGAGAATCTGCCGCATAGGTAACCAATGTGGAACCATCCGTTGACGCACCTTTCCCCACGATAAGGTTTGTACAGGCCTCAACAGCCGGAATTGCCATATTTACAAACAGCATTGCACTTAATATTCGTCTATATATACGCTTCATTCGGTCTGATTTACTGATTATAGTACTATCTCTGAATTCTATACGACAAAAATAAACGAAAATGAGAACTTCCTTTCGTCAGGAAATAATAATTCTTGTGAATCTCTAAAAGACAAGTCACCCCCAATCTCACATTTAGGTAGAAAAGAACGCCCCGGATTTTACAAGAATGTAATCCTGCACAACTCACAGCCCTATGTAATCATCTAAATATGTGCAATCTACCAGTTTGGCACAGTTTTTATAATATGATAAATGGGAAATTCGGGAGAGATTTCTGAATTCGTTATTCATCAAAAGGGACAACGAATAAAAGTACGCCATCTCATCTGCAGAAATTCCCGTGATTAAAGAATAGGACAAACCACAAATCAACAAAAACTATGGACGAAATCATTATCAAACCTATCGGGATTATTCACACACCATTTGACGATGTGAGAAACATGCCGATACAACCTATTGCCGCCGAGAGCGTATTCGGGCTGGTAGAGGTCTTTTCCGAATTTGCACCCGGACTGAAGGATCTGGAAGGATTCTCACACATTACACTGGTGTACCGTTTTCACAAAATTGAAAGTTACGAACTGGAAGTAATCCCCTTCATGGACGATCAGCCTCACGGCATCTTCTCAAGCAAGGCGCCCAAACGCCCCAATGCAATCGGAATCTCTACGGTCAAACTGATGAAAATAGATGGTAACATTCTACACATAGAACAACCCGATATGCTTAACGGCACTCCACTGATAGACATCAAGCCTTTTTATCCCCGCTACGATAACCGTCAGGATGTAACTATCGGCTGGTTGGAGAAAAATAAAAACCTTCCGCTTGAACAGCTGCGGGCCGATGAAAGATTCAAATCATAATACACTTTTAAAGGAACCACAAATGCATTCATTATGAACACGCTATATACTGCCGCCAATAACCATCCCGCAATATGGGAAGAGCTTTTATCCGAAATCGATATCACGGTTCAAATCCCGACAGATGATCTCTCATCCCGCATTTTCACGACAGCGACCTGCCTGAGAAGCTTCGGCGTAAACCCGGAAAAACTCTCCATCGCCCGCAAGATTGCCCGGATGGAAGAAAACACCGCTCCGGATAGCGGAAAACCTTTCATGGTAGCCCTCCTCCCCTGCGGCATGCGCAATGCCTTCAAGGAGGCGTTCTTCGAGAAGTTTCCGCAATATGCCAATGACGACGAACAGGTGGTGATTGACGGAAACCTCAATTTTGAGAAACAGTTTTACAGTTACCTCGACCACATCGGTTCAACGGAAGAGTTACCCGATATCCTCATCACCTCCGACATCAACAATCTGTACTACCGTGATTTCATGTACAAATTCCTGTTACAGGAAGGTTTCGACCAACTGAATTATCCGGTGGACTATTATTTCTCCGAAATGACTCCCGACCATCCCAAGGGGACGATGAAGATGATTTCTTCAAATATGCTGGTAATGGTGGTCAATCAGAATCACTATTCAACCTCTGCCAAACCCCAGGAATGGTACGAACTTCTTGATAAAAAGCTGGAGAAAAAACTGGTACTTCGTGGAGATAAAGATTTCTTTTGCAACGCCGTACTCTACCCCTTCTACAAGGAATACGGTGAAGAAGCCCTTAGAATGTTGGGGAAAAATACGCTGAAAGGAATGCATCCGGCAGAGATGGTGCGCGAAATCAATAGCAAAAAGGAGAATGAGGTGGCGGTCTATGTCATACCCTACTCTTTTGCCTGCAAAGTAAGAAATGTCAACTTTACGACGGTTTGGCCGAAAGACGGAGCCATCGTCAGCCCGGTGCAAATACTGGTAAAAAGAGGGAAAGCCGCCCAACACAAAGAACTGCTTGATTTTATATTTGGAAAAATCATGGGAGAACAGCTTGAGCAGAACGGATTCCCATCCTTTCATGCCGATACCATCAAACGTTACCCGGGTAGAAAACTAAAATGGGTGGGTTGGAATTTCTTTATCGAAAATGATTTACAAGAAGTAAAGATGAAAATGCAGGAAGCTTTTATGGAGAGTTTTCATAGCAGTCGGATCTATTCACTCTAACTAAGATCCCAGCAGAACACTTATATCCCTCAAAACTAACAGGTTTTAAAAACCTGTTAGTTTTAAAATTCACTTACACGATATTGAAATTTAAACAGAGAATCATTCTCCACCAGCTTCACCTCACGATACGACTCCAGCAACTTCCTTTTATTTCCTCCCTTAAATCCGGCGGTATAATTAACCTGCCCGGATGGTACTTCTATCAGAATCCGCTTTGCCTTATTTTCAACCGACACTGCAGCTAATTCGTCTGCCCAGATAGCTGAAAGCATCATCTCTTTCATGGCCGGATGAAACGGACCGGCCACAACATTGACTCCCGAACGCAAATCATCAGATGCGTGCAAACCGACCCGCAACACTTTAACTCCTTGCTCAACAAAATAACGCAGCGCATCCTTCCCCCACGCGACTGCCTCGTCCATAGTCAGCGGATGATATTTCCCCTGTTCATACAAAGAAGTCAATGCGGTATCGGAGATCACCAGACAAGGGTAAATACGGGTAGATGCCGCCCCCAACGCCACAATATCACGCGCCGTCTGCAATGCCTTCTCACGGGTATCACCCGGCAACCCGAGCATCATTTGCAAGCCGTAAGGGATGCCGGCCTCCTTTAGCAGAGTGACTGCCCGGATAACATCCGCTTTCGTATGCCCCCTCCCCGATGCCTTGAGTACCTCCTCATCGGTCGATTGCACGCCCAGCTCCACCTCCGAGATGGGATAATCCCGCAAAAGGCCAACCGTCTCAGGGGTGATATAATCCGGACGGGTGGACAAGCGGATGCCATGCACCCTCTTTTGGCGTATATACCCGGCGGCAAGGTCTAAGTACACCTTCTGCTCCGGGAGAGGAATCCCGGTGAAGTTACCGCCGAAGAAAGCAATATTCACCACAGTATTGTCCGTAGCTGTAGAGAGATAAGTGCGGATAATCCTGTCCACCTCCGGTATGTCAGGCACAGTCATTTGCCCCGAGATCTTCTGCTGATTGCAAAAGACACAGCGGTTGGGGCAAGCCAGCTCCGGTATAAATACGGGTATGTTGATGTGTTTCTTTTTCAATCGGGAGTTTTTAAAGCCACAAAGGTAATGCTTTCTCCCCGGAATTATCAGATCACAACGACTCTCCCGGCTATAAAAAAAGGTGTAAAATACCCGATGACCTCTCCCTCCCAACCTTCCCAATATCGATTTCTACCAGGGACGATTCGCTACAGCAACACTCCTTATACACCTGTATCTGAGCAAAATATGATCGCATCGATTTTTTTTCAAAAAAGTTGCATTTTTCTTTGTCAATTAAAATATTGTCCGTTTCTTTGTGGCATAGCAACATAGACCACTAAACCTTTATACCATGATTAAAATTCAAGACTTATCATTTCAGTACAAAAAGAACTCTCCGCTGTTCAACGATTTTTCGCTGGAGTTAGAAAGCGGACGCGTTGTTGGGCTGCTCGGTAAAAACGGTGCGGGCAAATCGACCTTACTACATCTGCTGGCTGGACTTATCATGCCGCAGGAAGGTAAAATATCGGTCAATGGCTATGTGCCGTTCGACCGGAAGCCGTCCTTTCTGGCAGATATTTACATGGTTCCGGAGGAGTTTTCGTTTCCGCACATAAGTATAAACACTTATGTGAAAGCGTTTAGCCCTCTGTATCCAAACTTCGATCATCAAAAACTGCAAGACATTTTTTCTGAATTCGAATTGAAGCCCACCGCCAACCTGAACAGGCTTTCACACGGACAACGCAAGAAATTCCTGATTGCGTTTGCTCTTTCCACCAATTGTAAAATGCTGGTATTAGACGAACCGACCAATGGTCTTGACATTCCTTCCAAAAGCCAGTTTCGTAAAATATTGGTGAGTTCGGTCACCGAAGAACAATTAGTAATCATCTCCACCCATCAGGTGAAAGACATCGACACAGTGATTGATAAGGTAGTAGTGATTGAAGATGGTAAGATTATCTACCGCGAAGATATCCAGGACATAACCGGCAAAGTATATTTTGACATAGTGCCCAGTCTGAATGGAATAGATAGAATCATTCACCACGAGCGATGCCCAATGGGTCAAAAAATCATTATTCCGGCTATCGATGGCAAGGAGTCGAATATTGATCTGGAATTATTGTTTAATGCTATTATTAACCAGAAAATCAAGTCGTAACAAGATATGAAAACAAATCAATTTTTCAGCTTCCAGCGCTTCTGTCTTCTTCTGAGAAGTGACCTATTAATCAATTATAAGAGATATTCCCTAATCATTGTGGGGGCATTTATTATGGGTTTTGTAGTGCTCTATGGCAATATGCCCAAACTTGTCTATGGCGAGATACATAACTGGGATATATTTGGTTCTAACAAATACATACCTATTTTTTTGGCTTCGTTGTTAGCTTTGGGGGTATTGGTTGGCAGTTCGTTTCCCGAGTTAGGATCAAAGGTCAGGACTGCTAATTACTTACTCATCCCGTCATCTACTTTTGAGAAATTGTGCAGCCAGATTTTTATCCGTTTTATTTGTGGAGGGGGTATCTTCCTCGTTTTGTTTTGGATCGATGCACAATTAGCGCGCTCCATATCGGTGATGCAAATGGTGGATGCGAAAACTAACCTTCATTATGCCAACGCAGAGCTGGTCATCCAGAAATTTAATTACGGCATGATTTTCATGCAAAAAATAGCTCGTTACCCAAATCTGAACGTTGAATATTATCCGGCTTTTGGGACATGGGGTGTTAGTATGCTTGTTATATCTGTAGGATTATATTTATTCTCTGTAAGATTGTATTTTAAGAAACTCGGATTGGTAAAAAGCACTATCTCGCTTGCGGCTCTATTTTTCATATTATTCTTGTTTATGGTTATTTATTCGCACATATTTTATCCGAATACAAAAGGATTTGAAGTATCACTACGGGAGTACACTGTCTGGAATATTCTAAGCAATATTGAGATATGGCTTTGTGTGATTGGTTTCGTATCACCATTATTCCTACTTCCAATGGGATATTTCAAGCTTAAAGAAAAACAGGTATGAGTATAGATTTTAAATCGGCAAAGGGTATTTTCCAGCAAATAGCCGATAACCTTTGCCACCAAATACTGGAAGGCAAGCTGGCTCCCGGCGAACGTGTACCTTCGGTGCGCGATCTGGCGGTGGAGTTTGAAGTCAACCGCAACACACTGCTGCGAACGTATGCCATGCTCGAAGACAACGGTATCATTGTGAATAAGCGTGGAATCGGTTTTTTTGTAGCCGACAATGCCATCGAACTCATCCGCACATCCGAGAAACAGGAATTCTACACGAATGACCTGCCAATGCTTATCCAAAAGATAAGGCTGCTAAAACTCACGGCAGATGATTTAAATGATTTATTATTAGCCATTAATGAAAACAAGAAACAATGAAAACAAGCCTGAAAATAATTATCGCATTTGCATTTTTCCTCTCAGGGAGTATGCTATTTTTATTTGCTGACGCCATAAGACATAGTACCAAAGAGATCAGCAATATTAGCTACAAAGAATATCCGTTACAAAAAAACTTCAAGGTTATTGTTGCTGAAAAAGGGTCAGATGTAAATATCGTTCGCTCGGATAGTACTTCAATCAAGATTGAATATATAAAGGGGAAAGCAGTTCCCGCTAAAATGTATGAAGTAATCAATGATACGTTGCACGTTTACGGTGGACTTCGCACATTTGTAAAATGTGATAATATAACGACTGTAATCGGCAAACATCAATGGTGGTTTGGTGTTTATAAGTTCGCACCACAATTAATAAAACTACGAATGACGGGCGGAACTGCAACTTACAGCAATGAAGAAATTGAAGAGAAGCCCTTTGACATTGACTTGAGCGTTTGTGAGGATGCCAATATTGAGGTTAAGAATGTGAATCTGAGAAATCTGAATGTATCAATTGACAGAGCGCATGTAAACTTAGACTGCCATATCCAAAACCTCGCCGGAAAAGTGATTAATCACTCCGATTTAAAGGGGATTCAATCTGCTCAAAACATCTCTGTTCAACGCGATACCACGAGTGCTTATTCGTCAGTAAGTTACTGACATCAAAACCAGCAGCATAAAATAACAAAGGTCAGAAAGAGCGAATCTTTCTGACCTTCGCTGTATAAGATTTTAACCGGAAATAACCTGATCGCCTGTGAGATCAGACAAAGCAAATCGCCCCACCCAATCACAAAATCGCCACTATCACTTTGACCGAAAAAACAAACCATTCACTCAAAAAAGGTAAGCAAATACCCCAATATCCGGTTTTTACCCGATACGTGGACCATACGTGGAGCATCAGCGGTACAAAACAGGGAGTATTTTATGGTTTGGTGAATAGCAAAATGTCAAAACGTGTGCAGCAAAGAAAAGAACTACAACCCCCTCTGATACGGGTTACACTTTCGCAAAACCCGCGCTAACGAGGGTCAACGGCATTTCCTTTTGTCAATGAGAAGATCAGTACGTGAAACCTTTACCCCCAATAAATATAAATACTTCCAGGAAACTTCACTGGTAAATACAACCTGATATACAAGAGATTTCCACTATTAATCTGCAATATTACCAGCCCAATACACAACAATCCGAAAGTAAACAAACCGAAACCATTTCAATATAAAACCAGACATCAACTACTGACACTACAGAATCCTTAGAGCATCCCTAGAGTGTCCCTGAGCATCACCGGAGGATGAACAGAGGCAGGGCAATTTCTACAAGTTGATCTCCCAGCCAGATAAATACTATCCGGTAAATTACCGGAACGGTGTTATCTGTCGAATGCCTTTTTTATTATAACGCTGACAGGAGCAAGCACGCTGTCGGGTTCTTCGGCTCACCTTGATGTGCGGCCTCCCCTGATAATTCACTCCCGTTTTTTAGGTTCTGCTAAAACATAGCCGCCCACACACCGCCGACTATTGCCTCTCCCCCTCCGTTATCATTCTGACAGCCAAAACAAGAAATTGCGACAATTTCATCAAAAACGCTCATTGCGTACCGCTGGACAGTTACAGTGGAGCATCTGTGGAGTTGCTGTGGAGCTGCTGTGGAGGAAGAGCGGAGCAGTCAGCTATGAAAACCAGATATATTCGTGACAAAATGTCAACCCGGCATCAGGTAAACTATTCCGGACTAATGATAGTCTATTTTTCAAACGCCGGATATATTTATACTTTTGTACTCAGTAACAATATCCCCCAATCCAATGAATACTCTCTTTGACGATGCCGAAATGGGTACGCTACCTCAACCGGAGATAAAGCAATCCATTAAAATAGTCCCATCTAAAGATAAACCGCTCAGCAAGCAACAGCAGACCTTCAACCGTCTGACGAAACGGATTGAAAATCTGCAAAAAGAGATTGCCATCGAATCGGAAAAACTGGAGCTGATACTCGGTCTCTATTCCGAAAAAATTCCCTCACTTGAAATAGCCATTGCTGAAAAACAGATAAAACTGGCAAAGAAACTTTCTTATTCATCGAGGTCAATTAAATATGGCAAGCGACAACTAGAGAATCTGGGGCAGGTTATCGTCTATTTGCTCAATGAAGCCTTCACCAACATCGAACCGGATGAAGA
Source organism: Bacteroidota bacterium (assembly GCA_030706585.1). Lineage (GTDB taxonomy): Bacteria > Bacteroidota > Bacteroidia > Bacteroidales > UBA7332 > CAXXIC01. Next base: position 856 of record JAUZOF010000053.1, on the reverse strand, counting down.
GGCGGAAGCGCTGTTTGACCAATGGTCTGCCACTTCTTTTGCCGAGGAGAAGGAGTTGCAGGAAACCGAGATGAAAATGATGATGGAGGATATGCTGCGTGAGCAGATGGGCATTGAGTTGGACCTGTCGGATATGGATAACTCTCCGGAAGCATTTGCACGGATGCAACAACAGATTCAGGAAGAATTAAACCGAAAAAAGGAGGAAGAGAAACAGCAAAACGCAACCCAAAAGAAGAGCAAAAAGCAATTGGAGAAAGAACTGAAGCAAAAAGAGGCAGAAACGATGAAGCTGAAAAGCCTCCGCAACATCTATATCTCACTGGCGAAAGCCCTGCACCCTGACACGGAGACTGACCCGACCGAAAAGCTGCGCAAGGAAGAGCTGATGAAGAAGGTGACCATTGCCTATAATGATAAAGATTTGCCTGCACTGCTGCAACTGGAGATGGAATGGGTGGCTTCGGAAAGCGACCATCTGTCTAATATGCCGGACGAGAAACTGAAACTCTATATCACATCGCTCAGGGAGCAGGTAGCGGAACTTGAAAGGGAACGGAATGCGCTTTACCACCATCCACGATTTAGCAACATCAGGCATTTTGCTCATTACCACGAGGCGAGCGCCCGTCGTGAAATCAGCAACATGGTCGGTGCCCATAAAAAACAGAAAAAGTCCCTTGAAGAGCTTTATTCGATTATCTCAAAGCCTAATCCGAAAAATGCCATTATGGAATTTGTCAATAGTACGATTGAATACTTCGAGAGAAGGAGTATGTGGGATTTGATGGATTTCTGATTTAAACAGAATATCAAGGATAGCATTCATATCAAAAAGCCGCCTCAACAACGTATT
>JAUZOF010000529.1 GCA_030706585.1 Bacteroidota bacterium | reverse complement strand
TGGTAGAGCATAACCTTGCCAAGGTTAGGGTCGCGGGTTCGAGTCCCGTCTTTCGCTCAAAGCGACAACGGTGGTTGTCAGATGCTTTATGAAATGTTTGCCCAGATGGCGGAATTGGTAGACGCGCTAGTTTCAGGGACTAGTGTAAGTAATTACGTGCAGGTTCGAGTCCTGTTCTGGGCACCATTAAAAAGCAAATAACCCTTGCCCAGGTGGTGGAATTGGTAGACACGCTACTTTGAGGGGGTAGTGGGCGTTAGCCCGTGTGAGTTCGAGTCTCGTCCTGGGCACACAAGAAAGTCCGAAAACATTTTGTTTTCGGACTTTCTTGTTTTTATGACTTTGTGTAAAATAGCAGAGCTTTTTGAATCAAATTGGTGAGTTTTGGAGTAGACTATGGGTATAGATGGTCTATGCAGAGAAATAGTCGAGCAAAATATCCTTCAGTTGATATTAAACAATTAAAGTATTCGACTATTTATACTTCAACAATGATGTAGTGCTGGTCTGCACTTGTAATCTGGATCGGCGGGATTAAAAACACTCAAAAGAAAAACTGGCATCAAAAGGTTTTTACGGAAGCCTCCGTTGTTTATTGATTTAACCCTTTGTGCCAATTTGTATACCCGGAGACGTTGTTGGTTTGTTGAATCTCATAAAACCGATAGAGGACAACGATGAAGGCAGTTTAAAGGGGAGAGAGTTCATTCTTGATAACTGTTATTGCGGCTGTTCCTGTTCGGGATAGAGAGGAAGGTCTGAAGGTCTGATTTTGTTTTCTGAAAATACAGGTGTCTTTCTTGATATTGATGAATAGGGTTTCTTCTAATACGATACATTTCATTCTGGTCAAATATTATAGCAGTATCTATTCGTATTGTTATAGCATACTTAATTGACTCGATAGACGACGTACGAATGCTTCTGTTGAATTCTTTTATTGCAAAACTAAAAGCTTTACTGTCCTTTCACAAGTTAAGGTTTATCCCGTTCTTTTTTTTGTTCAGGGGTGCTGAGATTTAGTCTTAATTATTAATTTTCTTTCAGATCGACGATTTGATCCATAAAAAATCCCCGACAGTATAGTACTCTCGGGGATAATATTTTGCTTGATAGAGCTCACTCTTATTTAGCTTCCCAACCCAAAGCGCCTGCTCCGAGAATAGCCGCATCACTGGCTTTCAATTCCGAAGGAAGAACTTTTACTTTGTTTCTCCAGATGGGTAAAACGTTATTTTCCATAGCTTCTTTGATCGGGTTAAAGATCAAATCGCCGGCTTGAGCTAGCCCGCCGAATATGATAATTGCTTCAGGAGCGGAGAATGCTATAAAGTCGGCAAACGCTTCTCCCAGGATTGTACCTGTAACATCGAAGATCTCTTTCGCTACTTTATCACCCTGAACTGCTGCGTCGTATACATCCTTCGATGTGATTTTATCAGCCGCGATCTGACGTAAAAGGCTATCTTCGGTTGTGTTTTCCAGAACCTCGCGTGCAGATCGTGCAACGCCTGTTGCTGAAGCGTAAGTTTCCAGACAACCTTTTCTGCCGCAACCACAAAGACGGCCATTTGTGCGACGGATAGTTGTATGTCCCAACTCTCCGGCAAATCCATCGTGACCATAAAGAACATTGCCGCCGATCACGATACCGCTTCCCACGCCTGTACCCAGTGTGATAATGATAAAGTCTTTCATACCACGTGCAGCTCCATAGGTCATTTCGCCAATAGCCGCAGCGTTAGCGTCATTGGTAACCGCTACAGGAAGATTAAATTTGGCTTTTAATAAATCACCGAGGGGAATATTGCCTTTCCATGGGAGGTTAGGAGCGAGTTCGATTGATGATTTATAGTAGTTTCCGTTAGGAGCACCAATTCCGATTCCTTTGATTTTAGAGAATCCGCCCGTCTTCTCGACTAAAGGTAGTACGCCTTCGTACAATGCATTAATGTAGTCGTTGATATCCGGATAGTCAGGAGTTACGATTGATCCTTGTCCTAAGATTTCTCCTTTTGCATCTACAATGCCGAATTTGGTGCCGGTACCGCCCATGTCGATACCGATTACATACGGTTTTTCCATGATAAATATTTTGTTAGTGTTAGAAGTCAGTTAGTCCGGCAAAGTTAACATTTTCTCTATTCCGACTCTAAAAATAGGAGGGTAAATAGTCAGAAAATATTCTCTTTGCCTGAATTTGCACAAATCACACATTTTGTGAAACAGGCATGCCGGAATTTTGTTTCTAATTATCTAAACGATTTATTCTCCAATTACCCCTAAGGTAAGACGATAATTTCTTTTGTTGTTTTAATTTCTACTTCTTGTTTTGACAAAAAGACATGCTGTTATTTGGTTGAAATGATATTAAAATGACATTTATGCTATAATAATTGGCTGTTTAAATGTTTAAACATGCGCTTTGTGATTTTAGAATGTGTTTTTATTGTGATAAAGTGATTATCTTCGCGCTCGATTTCGGAATTGTCATAATATTACGAATTGCATTATTATTCCAACAAAACTATATTCTTATGAGTGAAAAATCTATCTGGAAGTACAGGCTTCCGTTCTTGATTCTGATTGTTGTCGCATTGGCGTCTTTAATTCCTGTCGAGTATGCCAACACTATTGATCCAAAACATCCGATTGATCATGCTGATACTGCCTGGATTCTGATTGCGTCAGCTTTGGTATTGCTGATGACTCCCGGTCTGGCATTCTTTTATGGAGGTATGGTTCGTTACAAAAACCTTGTTTCCACTCTATTACAAAGCTTTTTTGCTCTGGGGCTTGTGAGTGTATTATGGGTGGTGGTAGGTTTTAGCCTTGCTTTCGGTGATAGCTTTCACGGTTTGATCGGTAATCCGTTTACATTTGCCTTTTTCAGGAATGTGGGGATTGCTCCAAATCCGGCTTTTGCTGCGACAATTCCTTTCGCTTTATTTGCAATGTTTCAGCTCAAATTTGCAATTATCACTCCGGCGCTCTTTACCGGAGGCGTGGCTGAACGCGTTCGCTTTTCATCGCTGATGCTTTTTGTTTGTCTTTTCTCTATATTGATTTATGCGCCATTGGCTCACTGGACATGGCATCCGGACGGTTTTTTGCGTAAATGGGGTGTACTTGACTTTGCCGGCGGTACTGTTGTGCATATCTCTGCCGGATTCGCCGCATTGAGTGGCGCGATTTTTTTAGGTAGAAGAAAAGGTAAAATAATGCACAATCAACCTACTAATATT
>JAUZOF010000528.1 GCA_030706585.1 Bacteroidota bacterium | reverse complement strand
TCGGCATCATTGAAAACATGCGCTATTTTCTTGCAGCCGTAATGCCGGTATGTGAGGAATATGGAGTAAACATGTGTGTGCATCCTGATGATCCACCCTTCGCGGTATTAGGTCTGCCCCGCATCGTAACCTGTGAGGACGATATCAATTGGTTCCTCAACGCCGTAGATAATCCTCATAATGGACTGACTTTCTGTGCCGGTTCGTTAAGTGCAGGCATTCACAATGATGTCCCTGCATTGGCAGCTAAATTTGCTAAACGCACCCACTTTGTGCACCTCCGTAGTACCAATGTATTGGAAAATGGCAACTTTATCGAATCATCACATCTGGATGGACGTGGTCGTCTGATTGAGGTGATTCGCATTTTTGAAAAAGAAAATCCGGAATTGCCGATGCGTGTCGATCATGGCCGGTTGATGCTGGATGATGCCGATAAAGGTTACAATGCCGGTTACTCTTTCCATGGCCGCATGTTGGCGTTGGCTCAGGTAGAAGGTATGATGGCAGTGGTAAAAGACGATTTATCCCGATAATAAGTGAAATAATTATTATGAACGAAATGTTTAGTATTGCCGGAAAGGTAGCCGTAATCACTGGTGCCGGCGGTGTATTGGGCGGAAGCGTAGCCCGTAGCTTTGTAAAAGCAGGCGCTAAAGTAGTTGCACTTGACCTTCGTCAGGAGCAGTTGGATGCAAGAGTAGCCGAACTGAAAGAATTGGGTGGCGATGTAATCGGATACGTCGGAAATGTTCTTGACATTGAAAGTCTTGAAAATACGGCAAAGCAGATTGTGGAAAAATGGGGGCGTATTGATATTCTGCTGAATATCGCCGGAGGTAATCTGCCCGGTGCAACATTGAATCCGGATCAGCACATCTTTGACATGAAAATCTCTGACTGGGAAAAGGTGACCAACCTTAACCTGAACGGAACCGTTTATCCAAGTATCGTTTTCGGAAAAATAATGGCCGAGCAGGGGAGCGGAAGCATCATAAACATGTCATCGATGACTGCTTACAGTGCAATTACCCGCGTTCCCGGCTATTCGGTATCCAAAGCAGGCATCAGCAACTTTACCCAGTGGCTGGCGATGGAGTTTGCTATGAAATATGGAGATAAAGTTCGGGTAAATGCTTTGGCTCCGGGCTTCTTTATCGGTGACCAAAACCGTGCCGTATTGCTGAATCCGGATGGCTCATTGACAGACCGCAGTAAAAAAGTATTGTCCAAAACGCCGATGAACCGCTTCGGTGATATTAATGAATTGAATGGCGCTATCCAGTTCCTTTGCAGCGAAGCAGCCAGCTTTATTACCGGTGTGGTTTTACCGGTAGATGGCGGTTTCTCAGCATATAGCGGGGTATAATTTAGGTCAGTACAATAAAACTTGTTAGTTTTACAATTCGATTCTTCTTTTGATGCCGGACCGGAGTTGCCTCTTCGCTTCCCGGCATTCAATCATTTAACCCATTGATAAAATCATGTCATGAAATCTTCTCAATTTCGTAGTTTATTGCTATTACTCATCATTTGTATAGCAGGAAAATCTTATGCTGTTGGCTACGAACAGTACATTTATTTTCAAAAACAGAATAACACTCTTCCTCTGGTTGCGAATGGAGCAGCATTACCTATTATTATTTCTTCCACTGATTATCCCGGAGTGAAAAGGGTGGCTGGCGAATTAGCCAATGATATCCGTCGGGTAAGCTCCCTGGAACCATCCGTTTTGGAGACTGAAAAGCTCCCGGCCAAAGCTATTATTGTTGGTACGATAGGAAAAAGCAAGCTGATTGATCAGTTGATTGCTTCCGAAAAAATAGATGCATCCAATCTTAAAGGCAAATGGGAGACCTTCAAAATAGAGACCGTTGCGAATCCTTTTCCCGGAGTAGAATCGGCTCTGGTTATTGCCGGTAGTGATAAACGGGGAACTATCTACGGTTTGTATGACATTTCCGAACAAATCGGAGTTTCTCCCTGGAATTGGTGGGCTGATGTTCCTGTCGCTTCGCGCAAAGAGATTTGGGTGAAGAATGGAACTTTTACCCGCGGTGAACCTGCCGTGAAGTATCGCGGTATTTTTATCAACGATGAAGCCCCGGCAATTGCGACCTGGGTTGCGTGGAAATTCGGTGGTCTAAACAGCAAATTTTACACCCATGTTTTTGATTTGATTCTTCGTCTTCGGGGTAACTACCTTTGGCCGGCGATGTGGTGGGGTGCGTTCAATATGGATGATCCGTTAAACCCGAAGCTTGCTGATGAATACGGCATTGTGATGGGTACATCACATCATGAACCGATGATTCGTTCGCAACAAGAGTGGAAAAGGGTAGGTACAGGGCCCTGGAATTATGAGAAGAACAAAGAAGGACTTTATAAATTCTGGGAGGATGGAATTGCTCGTAATAAAGATTTTGAAAGTGTCGTAACCATCGGGATGCGCGGTGACGGCGATGAGAGGATGTCTGCATCCAGTGATATGGATGCCAATGTCAAGCTACTGGAAAATATTGTTACCGACCAACGTCAGATTTTGTCAAAATACTTTCCCCGGGGAGCTGCCAAAGTTCCGCAGGTATGGGCATTGTATAAAGAGGTTCAGGATTACTATGAGCACGGCATGCGGGTACCTGATGATATAACCATGCTTTGGTGTGACGATAACTGGGGAAACCTGCGTCGTGTACCGACAGATCTGGAACGTAAGCGTTCAGGAGGTGCCGGAATCTATTACCATTTCGACTATGTGGGGGCTCCGCGCAGTTATAAATGGATTAACACAAATCAGACAGCCAAAATCTGGGAGCAGATGAGCAAGGCGTATGACTATGGTGCAGACCGTCTTTGGATTGTAAATGTGGGGGATATTAAACCCATGGAATATCCGATTGAATTTTTTATGGATCTGGCCTGGAATCCTAAGCGCTTAGGAAAAGATCAGATTGGAGAACACTGCCGTTTGTGGGCCGAGCGTGAATTCGGACCGAAATATGCTGCTGATGTTGCAGAGATTATGGAAAAGTACACAATGTATAATAGTCGTTGTAAACCAGAATTGCTCAATGCGAGTACCTATAGCCGGGAGAACTATAACGAAGCCGAAACAGCGGTTGCTGACTATAATCGGATTGCTCAAAAGGCAGATTCAATCTATAAGGTAATTCCAGCCGAATACCGCGATGCTTTCTTCCAGTTAGTCCTTCATCCGGCTAAAGCTTCTGCTAATCTTCATGAGCTTTA
>JAUZOF010000527.1 GCA_030706585.1 Bacteroidota bacterium | reverse complement strand
GTGAAATCGACTTTGCAAAATAATAAAGTCAATTATTTGGTAAAAGGTACCACTACTGACGGTTCTTTGAAAATCTACAGTGATTGCAAATTTGACCTGATATTGAATAATGCCAATATTACCAATAACGATGGCGCTGCAATAAATATTCAGTCAAGTAAACATATAAAGGTGACTCTGGATGCCGGAACCACCAACTCACTGACAGATGGCTCTACGTATGCAACAAGTACCGAAGATGAAAAATCCAGATTCTTCAGTGCAGGTCACCTGGAATGTGACGGAACCGGAACACTGACAGTGGTTAGTAAAGCCAAGCATGCGATTTGCAGTGATGATTACATCAGCATAACCAATGGTTCAATCACTGTTTCAAGTGCGAAGAAAGACGGTATCCACGCTAAAGACTATTTCAAAATGAGTGGTGGTACACTGAATATTACAGCTACCGGTGATGCGATTGAGTCCGAAGGTTATATGCAAATCTCTGGTGGTGCGATTACTACAACCAATACTGCTGTTGATGTGGATGGTATTAAATGTGACAGCACTTTATCGATCACCGGAGGAACTATCAATATGACTGTTGGCGGAGCAATGGCAAAAGGTATAAAGTCTTCTGATAAAATGACTTTAAGTGGCGGTACCATTACTGTAAATACAAGTGGTGTTGCCGTGCTTGAAACATCCGGTCTGGGAACTGATCCTTCATATTGTACTGCTATCAAGAGTGATAGCACTATTACCTTGAATGGGGCAAATATCACGATCACCGCAACAGGGGTAGGTGGCAAAGGTATTTCTTCGAATAAAGATATTAATTTGACTGCCGGAGCTATCAATGTTACTACTTCAGGTAATGGTGCTACATATACAAATTCCCTGGGAGCAACAGGCGGTTATGCAGCCTCATGTGTAGATGCCGACGGCAACATCAACATCATTGGCGGAAGTCTTACTGCGACTTGTTCCGGTATGGGAAGTAAAGGGATTTCAGCGGACGGTAATCTTGTTTTTGGTGATGCCTCAAGTTCTCCGACAGTAAAAGTAACCTCTTCAGGTTCGAGATTCCTGATAACAGGTACAGCCGGTTACGCAACGGCAAACTACGCAAAACCAAAATGTATTAAAAGTGATGGTGTAATGACAATAAATAATGGTACATTTACACTCTCAACGGCCAATTCTGGTAGTAGCGCATTTGATAGTGATAGTACATTGTATTTCAAAGGAGGTAGCGCTACAATTACTTTGGGTGGAAACCAGTCAAAAGGAATTAAGGCGACCCGGGCTATAACTTTGAGCGGTGGTACTATTATTGTTAATGCAACCGGTGGGGTTGAACTCGAAACATCCGGTTCCGGTAAAGACCCCGCATATTGTGCTGCTGTCAAAGGAGGTGAAGATCTCACAATAAGTGGTAGTAACATTACTATTACAAGTTTAGGTGCAGCCGGAAAAGGTATTTCAGGAGACAAAAATATCATCATGACGTCAGGTGTGGTAAAAGCTACAATGTTGGGTACTGGTGCTACTTTTTCAAATTCTTCTGGAACAGCTGATTCTTATAGTGCCGCAGCTTTGTCGGCAGATGTGAATCTAAGCATTCTGGGTGGATCGGTTACAACTACAAGTTCTGGATTAGGAGGTAAGGGGTTGAAAGCTGATGGTGCTGTTACAATCGGCGATGCCAATAACTCTCCAACATTGAATATCATAACGACCGGCACAAGATTCCTGGTTTCAGGTACAGATTATTGCCATCCAAAGACTCTTGTAGCGACTGGGGCAATTACTATCAATAATGGAACGAATACCTTTACATCTAGTGATGACGGCATTCACTCTGGAACATCGATTACTATAAATGGTGGTAATAACAATGTTACAGCTTCGTCAACAACAGCCGGAGTCGGAGAGGGTGTTGAGTCCCCTTTGATTACATGCAATGGCGGTACAACTACCATCAATGCTTCTAATGATGGCATCAATGCTACTTATGGAACGGTAAGTGGTGGAACGGAATCAAATGATGGCAGTTATTTCTACATGAAAGGTGGTATTATAGTTGTAAATGGTAGTGATGCTGTTGACAGTAATGGTAATGTAGTTGTTTCGGGTGGTTGTTTGATTGTGAATGGACCATCTTCAGGTGTGGAAGAAGGTATAGATTTCAATGGAACATTTAATGTTAATGGCGGTACTATTATATCTTCCGGATCGAACTCAAATATGACAAAGGCGATGAGTACAACATCGACACAGTCGGGGATGTATATAAAATCAAGTTCTTTGATTTCATCATCATCTTTATTGCATATTGAGAATGCTAGTGGGACAGAAATGATTACCTTTAAGCCGAAAAATGGAGGTTATTATTTCCACTTCTCTTGTCCAAGCCTGGCAAAAGGAACCTCTTATAAAATCTATACTGGAGGTACTTATACAGGTGGAAGTTTTGTAGGTGGTACAAGCGGTTACGGAATGTATGCCGGAGGAGCGTATTCAACTTCAGGTGCAACGTTGAAATCTACAACGACCTTGTCCTCCTCAAGTACTGTGAATACAATCTCATTCTAATGAATTCGATGGAGTTTCGGCTCTAATAGATAAAGAAGTGATTTTTTATGGTAGGTACGACTTGATCTTGAAATGCTGCTTTTTCAAGAAATATAGTCAGACATTCTTGGATAGCTGCGTTGTGAAACGTGGCTATCTTTTTTTTTATAGGTGTAAATGAAATTGCGCAAATCAAACTTTGTTTCAAGCTTGATTTGCGCATTTAAAATATCGGCAAAATTTCTTTTTAATCTCTGAGGTATTCGCAGAATTCCCGGAAGTTCTGCTCAAGCAGGTACATGTTGTCTGCCATAAAACGGAAATATTCACCCCAGTGATTTCTGCGGTGGAAATCAATCCCTGTCTTTTCAACAAAAATACGGGCAACCTGTTTTCCATAGTCAAGTTCATAAACCAGTTCCCATATAAGTTCTCCTTCAGGGAAATCCTTTTCCAGCGCCTCTTTATACCAACCGATTCGCTCAAACATTTCCATCCGGTCGCTTTCGTTACGGTGGTTGATTTCCAGAGCAACAATAGCTCCCCGACGGGAAATATCAAATTTCAGCTCTACGCCTTTTACCATTGTATCGTACAGCATCCACATCGGTTTGCGTCCACGTAGAAAGGGTTGCACTTCACAGAAAGTAGCAAAACTTTCCCAGAATTCGGTCTTCAGTTGTCTAAGTTCTTCTTTTGAAT
>JAUZOF010000526.1 GCA_030706585.1 Bacteroidota bacterium | reverse complement strand
GCGGCTTTATCCCGATAACTATTCGGGACGCTTGTCGGATTTATCTTGAACATCCCATAATTCTACTTTTAGAGGTTCAAACCTAACAGGTTTTGAAAACCTGTTAGGTTTCAATCACATATCCAACCTAATGCGTCACTCCAAAATCCCACTCACTTTACCCTCCGGTGAAATTGTACAGGCTCAGGCTCCTGTGATTATTTCCGCCAGCCGGGCGACCGACATTCCGGCCTTTTACGCCGAATGGTTGGTGAAGCGTCTGGAGCAAGGATATACAGCGTGGCGCAATCCATTCAACAACAAGGTAAGCTACGTCTCCTTTGCCCAAAGCCGGTTGATCGTCTTCTGGACGAAGAATCCGAAACCGTTGATTCCGCTGCTGGATCGGGTTCAGGAGAATATTCCCAATTACTATTTCCAGTTTACCCTGAATGACTACGAAAACGATGCACTGGAGCTGAATGTGCCACCGCTATCCGAAAGGATAGATACCTTCATTCAGCTATCCGAACGTATCGGGAAAGAGAAGGTTATCTGGCGTTTCGACCCATTGATTCTGACGGATAAGATTGGTGTGGAAGATTTGCTGCGTAAGGTGGAAAACGTCGGCAACCGCATTTTCCCTTATACAGAAAAGCTGGTTTTCAGCTTTGCCGACATTGAGATTTACAGAAAGGTTAAGTCTAATCTGCAACGAAATCAGATAAACTACCGTGAATTTGATGAAACGTTGATGCGGGAATTTGCACAGGGGATGGTGCAACTCAACCAAAAGTGGAATCTTGAACTTTCTACATGCTCGGAACCTGTTTCTCTCGAATCATACGGCATCAGCCACAACAGTTGTATCGACCCGAAACTGATTGCCCGCCTGTTCAGCCATGACCGGGCACTAATGGATTTTATCGGTGTTGCTCCGACCGGAAATATTTTCCAACAACTGAATGACTTTTCCCGACTGAAAGATAAGGGTCAGCGTTCTGCCTGCGGATGTATCCTCAGCAAAGACATCGGAGCTTACGATACCTGTCCGCACAATTGCGTTTATTGCTATGCGAACAGCAGATTTATTCAAAAAAAGTCTAACATATTTGGGGAAGAAAACTATAATTCAAACAAATAAGGAGCTCTTTACGGGAGCTCCTTATTTGTTTATAGATGATGAAATCACAGTCTTACAACACCGGCAGACTCATACCATTAATTTTCCGGTAAAGGTCAAGCGCATACACATCCGTCATTCCGGAAATGTAATCCAAAACGGCCTGAATTTTCCCATAAGCGGTTTCGGCACCCATGTCGTACTGCATCGGTACGCGGTTTAGGAAGAGTTTCGAGTAGGCTTCGTTGGGATTGAATACAGCGTAAAGCAGTTTATCAAGCAACGTGGAAATAATCTGGTAACCGGCCAGCTCGATATCCAGCACATCAGAAGAGCGGTAGATACGGGCAAAAGCCAGTTCGCTACAATCCTGATAGGCTTTGGATGAATGGTCTGATATGTTGTCAATCAATTCTCCCACGAGCTTTCCCTGCAGAATTGTCTCCTCGTGCTCGATGAAGAAGCGGGAACATTCATCCACCAAAAGCCCAATCACACAGGAACGCAGGTAAGCCACCTGTTCGTTAACGTCATCCACCATGCTCATCGTCTTGTGAATGCTGTCGAGACGTTTGCCGGAAAAGAATCCGGTCAACAGATCAATGGTTTCGCGGGTAGTCAGGATTTTGAGCTTGTGCGCATCTTCAATATCCATCACCTGATAGCAGATATCATCAGCCGCCTCCACCAGATAAACCAGCGGGTGACGGCAATATTTCAGGTTTTGGCCTTCTCTTTTCAACAACCCAAGTTGTTCGGCGATGGACTGAAAAGATTCCTTTTCACTTTGGAAAAATCCGAATTTGCCTTTGTCTCCGGAAAGCGACGACGGGTACGGGTATTTGATAATCGAAGCCAATGTGGCGTAGGTCAATGCAAATCCCCCTTTGCGTCGGCCGACAAACTGGTGCGCCAACAACCTGAAAGAGTTGGCATTCCCTTCGAAATGGATAAAATCCTGCCATTCGTCATCACTCACTACATCTTCAAATTTACGGCCATTGCCTTCTGAGAAGTAAGTGCCGATGGCTTTCTCTCCCGAATGTCCGAAAGGCGGATTTCCCAGGTCGTGCGCCAGACAAGCTGCGGCCACGATGGAACCACATTCGTAGAACATCTTCCGCCACTCCTCGTCTTTGTATTTATCCTTCAACACCTTCCCTACATTTGCACCCAAAGAGCGCCCCACACTGGAAACCTCCAGGCTATGGGTTAGGCGGTTGTGAACAAATACGCTTCCCGGCAGGGGAAATACCTGAGTCTTATTTTGCAGACGACGGAAAGGCGCCGAGAAAATCAGGCGGTCAAAATCGCGCTGAAACTCGGTGCGGTCGTGCTTTTTATTTTCGCTTAATGCTTCTAATCCAAAGCGTTTGGAGGAAAGCAGATTCCCCCAGTTCATTTTATCCATAGGCTGTATGGTTATGGTTTGCAGGTTTAAGAGCCTGTTTAAATTTTATTGCTCAACTTTTTTAGGACTATTTCGGAGTATATTTTTTGCTTTTATCCCGCTGATTTAGCGGGCTAAATCAAGGGGGAAAAGTGAAAAATATGCCCGAAAGAGGCTAAAAAAGGAGCAAAGAAAGGAGACTCTTCTCCTTTCTGAAATTGTTTCGGTAAAATTTAAACAGGCTCTAAAGTTACGCAAAAGATATTCAGCCGTAAAACGCCGGCCCGAAATTTACGACAGTGGGCTATATTGCAATATTTTATCGTATCGGTTTGTCATTTTGTGCTATCTTTGCGCAACTGGAACAGACGCCTTTTAAAAGCAGTTTCCTCTTTGTTTACCACCAATTTTTAATTCATTATGCAAGTAAAAATCATCAATAAATCGAAACACGAACTCCCTGAATATGCAACCGCACACGCTGCCGGAATGGACTTACGCGCCAATCTGGACGAGCCGGTTTCACTAAAGCCTCTTGAACGTAAACTTATCCCTACCGGACTTTTCATTGAGTTGCCTATCGGCTATGAAGCACAGATTCGCCCACGCAGTGGTCTGGCATTGAAAAAAGGCATTACTGTCCTCAACTCTCCGGGCACGATTGACGCCGATTATCGCGGTGAAATCGGGGTTATCCTGATTAACCTTTCCCAGGAAGAGTTTATCATCAATGACGGCGAGCGCATCTGCCAGATGGTGGTGGCTGCTCACGAACAGGTAGAATG
>JAUZOF010000525.1 GCA_030706585.1 Bacteroidota bacterium | reverse complement strand
TCAGTTTTATTTCCATCAAACAGACCTATTACACCTTTTGCCTGACCGGACATATAAGCGGTCAATCGACCTTTTTGAGTAGAATACATGGTCGATTTGCCGCATGCCGAATCTTGTTGTGCGGATGCTTGCAATGCCATATTATTTCTGGTGAACGTTCGGACTCCATTTTTCTTATTAATAGAAACATTACCGACAACGGAAGGGTGTTCTGGCCCAGCATTTTTAGAGGAAAGGCCTTTTGCCGTCGCTGAGGAATGTTGATTTCTTCCCATCAAAAAAGAGACTGACAAAATTACAATGGTCAATAGGATAAAACTGGTTTGTTTCTTATTGTGTATCATAGAGGACGACTTGGTAAATCAGTTAGTTACAAATACAACAAATGACGTTTTGGTTTTGATTATCAAGAAGCATTTATCTCCCTGAAATAACCTTTTGTGAATACTGAGTTTCTTTATTCAAAACTTTGACCACATACATGCCTGCTGGAGGTAACTTGATGTTGGCATATTGAATAGTGCTACTTTCAGGTAACTCTTGCCTGTAAATAATACGCCCCAGCATGTCAACCACGACAATTGTTGAAGACATTGGATTTGCAGTTTGCAGTTTTACGGTTATACGTGTCAGGTCATTCATATCCGGATAATAAATTTGCAAAACCGCAAATGATTCTGGAATGTTGACAGGTTGCGGAACGTCAAAGCTCTTTACATGATTAATTTGGGATACTTTGTATCCGAATGTGAAGGCATCTTTACCATTGCCGTCAATATCCCAAAAAATATTATTGAATATAATTTTGGAGCGAAGTGTATCCATCTCGTCGCAGGCATAAACCTCTGAACTAGCGTTAAAGTTACCAGCCCCCGAACGATCGATAATCAGGTAAGTCTGATTATCCCGATAAGCGGCAAGTTCGGGAATTCGCAGATATGACAACTCTATCTTATTGCCGGTATCGACAAATCCGCCGTGACGAAAACCGATCAGTTTGACATCGTTGGAATTATTTCCAATAGCAATGGCTCCGTAATATGCCTTTTCATAATCAGCTTGATCAATAGTAATTTCCGTGTTTTTTTGACGAATGCCATTTACACGAAGACTGACTGTCTGCCCATTTTTTTCCACTTCAATTCGTTGCCCCTTATCTATATTAAATAGCTGATTAGGGGTTATAATGCCTTGTAAAATGGGGAATACTCTCCCTATGCTATCAATTTTATATCCGTAGTCATAGTTGCCTTGTGTCACATTGAATTGATTGGACCCGAATTTAACTATTACAGAGCCATATTCATTATCAACTGTCCAGGCAAAATAGCCATCCTTCCCTTTAAGTGTATCTTGTGTTACAGCCCATAAAGTTGAAAGAGAACCAACTTTAGTCACATCAACTTTGTAATCCGAAGATGAAATGTTCAGAGTTGAACGACTATCCCATAACAATGATTTCTTAGTAGTTGGAAATGATGATTGGTTCGTGTTTAATACCCATTGCCGTCTTATTTGTTTTGTGATTCCATTTGCTAGAGAACTTACCAGCTTAAGCGAATCATTATTGTCTCCGAACAATACATAACTGCTATTGTAAGGTGTATTACCCGGCTGATAACCCATTACCAGCAAACGATAACGCGAAGAAGAATGATATGAATCGTTGCCGTCGAATGAGTCAAAAGTCCTTTGATTGCTGTAGTAAGGTGCTTCTTCGTACGAAGTGGTAGATATTTTCTGGTAAAGTCCAATAGCATCTTCCCGGCCGTAACCGGTTATCCGGTTATTATAATTTTGATTGATTGCATAATTCCAGATGATATTTCCGTGAGGAGAAATGTATGATTTGTCGAGGGAAATTCCATATTTAATCGCAAGGTAAGTTTCAAATTTATTACATTCTGTAGAGCTTAACAGTCGATCGAAAACCAGAAACTCTGGGGAAAATCCTTTAAATGCATCCTGTTGATATTGTGCATCTGTATAGGCTGACGTGCTGTTTACATTGGTGCTTTCCAGTTTACCTCCCAAAGTAATAACAGCTTTGGATGTTTCTCCCCATAAATTATTATTGGGTTTGTTTGTCCTGCTGTAAGTCGCTATTCGCAACGAGCGTTCGTTAAAACGACTTAGATCTTCTTCGAGTTGACCGGCTCGTGAATTATAGACCAAGCTACGAAGTGTATCATTTCCATAACTGAATGTGCTTTTTGTAGAATCGCCTTCGGCAACCCATTGTTTACTGAAGACGATCCCTTCTTTGCGTCGTCCATCGATGGCAAATACAAAATCGTTTTTATCAAAATCCTCTTTGGCGCCCCAGACACCCATAACAGTTGTATGGGAAAGATTGGATTTGCTGATAAGAATCTCTTTGCTTATATTTTCACAGGATAAATACATCGACGGATTAAAATTGTAGGTACGCATGGTATCACGTTTTATTTGATATTCATTACCGTTTCCAGCTCCAAGCGTACTGTATTTAAGTAGTTTTGTGTTATTCCCCGTAATGTCTTTCCAGACATAAGTCCCGTTTAAGTTGTTGGTCAGGGGAACCGTCTTAAACCATAATATCGGATAGGAGTAAGTAACCATATTTGAAACAGCATCAGTACCTGTTAACGTCGTTCCACCTGTTATTAATCCGACTATTCCGGTAAGAGGGTCAGTGCCAAAAGTAGATCCAGGAAAATAAATGCCATCATTAGCAGTTCCTGTCGTATCTCCCGGTTGGGGATTTGAAATAGGAGTATAAGGTATAGTCAGGAATGGATTGATCCATGCCCTGAAAGTCGCAGAAGTAGTAGCCGTATATTTAAATCCTGATTTCAGACGTATCCAGTTCTTTGCCTGATAATTGCGAACAGCTCCCGATGCGTCTGTATTTAATGTAAAACTAGGTTGAGCAGTTTGAGCTTTAACAACAACACTAAATAGAATAAATAAAAAGACGAACAAAAAATATTGGTAATGTTTTTGCATAATGATCGAGTTTTAGATGCGGTTGAAAGAATTGTATTGCATTATGGCAGAAACAATCAGTAATACACTACTAATTAGACAAATCGACGTATTATATCAGCTAATCGGGTACTAATCGTTTCTATTGGGTCAACGTTCTCGATTTTCAAGTCCACTAATAGCATATTATTTCTTCATCTTCTGGATCTCTTCTTTCAGTCCCTGTATCTCTTTTTGTTGCTCAATTGCATACAATGTTAACTCTTCAATCTTTTGCAACAGCTTGTTCTGCATCTCGCCTATACTAAGCCCTTTTTCTTTTATTTCG
>JAUZOF010000524.1 GCA_030706585.1 Bacteroidota bacterium | reverse complement strand
ATGGGAACTACCATTACAGCTCTTCTGATCAGCCGGGACAACGCATACAGCTTTCATGTGGGCGACAGTCGCATCTATCATATTCGCGAAGGTAAGATTCTGTTTCGTACCTTCGATCACTCAAGAGTTTTTGAAATGGTGCATCTTGGTTTACTTACCGAAGAGGATGCACGGATTTCACCCATGAGCAATATCATTACAAAAGTTTTAGGGACAGAACCTGTTGTTGAAATCACCTGTTCTCCTGCTTTATCCTACATAAAAGGCGACAGGTTCCTTCTGTGTACTGATGGCATCTGGGGAGCTCTTCCCGAAAAAGAGTTAATCAGAATGGTATCAATGAATAAACCGGTTGCTGAAGTGTTGGAAAAACTGACTTCTTATATTGACGACCTGGGCAAAAAAGGATTCACCAATTACGATAATATGACAGCCGTCCTGATAGAAACTAATTGAATGATCAATCTCCTGAGCATCAAATGTTTTTTACATTTCCCTGCATTAATACATTGAGAAATTATTTAACCCAATTTGCAATTAATCAGAACGGAATTCCTGCTGTTCAATGAATTGGCAATAGTTGAGTTCGGATTTGTGTACTACAGATTTTTTCTTTACAAAGGGTGCATATTTGTATTTTAAGGCATCATAAAGTCTTCGTACCTGCTGATTTGGCTCGGAGCAACGGCGTATCATAATGACTTCTTCGTGGTTGTTTTGTGCCAGGGTTGTAACAGCTTTTTGAGTGTTCATGGTGCGGACTATTTCCCTCCATCCGCTGGTTATGCCTTCTTTTTTCAGTTGATGCCTGACTGTATTTACCAGCCAGTATGCCAGCAAACCCAGATGCAGGTGTGCCATCGTGTTTTCATCTTTGTGATGATAAATCGGGCGCAAATCAAGATCGGTTTTCAGTACCCTGAAAGTAGCTTCAATCTCTCGTATGGTGTTGTAAAATTGCCATACCATATCTTCCTTATTGGCCTCTACTGAAGTCCGGATAAAGTAAACACCACTCCGGGCATTGATATCAACACCCTCTTTAATTGCCCATTTGATGGAAACGGCTATCTTCTTTTGCTCTTTTACCGCTCCCTTTCCCTTGCTTTTGTGTTTGACTGCGGCATCATCCTGTAGCTCAACTTCGATATCAAAATATCGAGAGATGGAGGGGTACTTTTGTTTTAACCGGCCAATGCGTTCATACACTTTATCTTCTTGTTTTACGCCTCCCTTTTTGGCCAGGCTCCCTGCAATCTTTTGAAGTCCGGCCTCAAAACGCGTGCGGAACTGCTCGTTCATCGAACGTTCTTTTAGCTCTTTAGACCCGCTTTCTACTTTGAGGTAATAATCTGTATTTCGGTCCGATTTTACCCGGCACAGCTCTATCTTTTGTTTTTTATTGTCGGTAACCGTAACTGTTGTCGCACCCGCCTCAAGATGGTAGTTTTTCAAACTTGAACGACTGACACACAGATAATCATAGCCTTTTGCTTTTATCATCTTCAAATTCTCTTCCGTAGCAATACCTGCATCGATCACCACCAAGGCTTTCTTTGCCGAGGATGAGGTTTTGATCCGCAGTTTATTGATCATCCCCTCCAGTGTCATGGAATCAGCCATGTTCCCCTCCAGAATTGACGAGTACTTGATGAATCCTTCAGGATTAACCACCAGAGCCAGTACAACCAATTTTGCATCGCTTCGTTTTTCTTTGCTCCGTCCGTATTTAGCTAATTGGCTCCCTTGTTTTCGGCCTTCAAAATAGGTGTTTGTCAGGTCGTAAAGCATAATTTTATCCTCTATATCAAACAACTCGTTTGTGCGAACAGACAAGTGTTGTTCTAACGCTTCTTTTTCGCGATACAGTTTCTTCGAGATCCGGTACAGTTGATCTTTGGTAATCTTTTCGATGCCGTACCCCGTGAGTTCACATACCGAAGAGTTTTCCTTGATCCAGCGGGTGGTTTCCAACTCTGATGCCGGATATACTGCCCGGCTAATGATGTGGCTTTGCGCAAGTTTTATGTCATCTTCTCCCCAGCCCTGATCAGCTAAAAATGATGTAATGTGCAGTTGCCCCATGGCTTGGTACGACAGCCATTCTGCTCCTATTTCCCTAACATCTTTATTACGGATACTATTGATGTCTATAACCTGTAAATCTTTCCCGTTTTTTGAGGGCCTCTTTTCTTGTTTTTCCAAAACCACGTCGATGCGTTTTTCGGCGACCATACGGTTGAAAAACTTGTCAACATAGAAAATTACCATTGGGTCATCCGTGTATGGAAGCTCAAACAAGGGTTTGCCCGGATTGTTGACTTTTGCCGTAAGGATTTTCTGGATAAGGTTTAATTGGTCGGTGTCCAGTTCGTCCAGATATCCAGCGTTCAAAATGGTATGGTGGCATACCCTGTCGAATTGGTTGCGATAGCTCTCCACCAGACGGTAATAACCGCCGTAGACCCCCGTCTCGGGATTGGTGCGCATGGATACCTTGAAATACATGACTGTAAAGTAAACATGTAATTCATTGATATCCAATACCCCCTCAGGGTCTACAAATGAAAATAAAAAAATACAACCATTGAATATCAGTGGTTTACAAAACAAAACCCTGGGGAATGCTCGTGATTAGTTGAAAAATACTTCGTTTTAGACAGATTTTTCTTTGATTTTAGTGAAATTGCTGCAAATTGGGTTAAGTTATAGTTTTTATATGAGGATGATGTCTAAAAACTTGTCTTCATCCATTGCTATCAGTTTTAGTGTTGATTTCTCACCTCTTGGGGTTGTGCAACAGCCACTTTAACTGAGGGCAATGGATGACAATTCTATTTATTATATTTTCCCCTCTCATATGATTCTTTTTGTTCTATCGTAATTGAAATTCATTATCGGCACGACTAAATTCTGGTAATACAGAGAAAGAATTAATCTCCATCCTTAGGACCAATCGAATGCTCCTCCAGGAAAACCGTCCCATCATCCGAAATGCCTTCGATTCGTACATTTAAATTGTTTATTTGCTTTGGCACAGAGAATTTAAAGGAAGCAGCACCTGTCGAATCGATAACAATATCAGGTTTCCAGTAAATGGAAGCATACCTTTGATAAGACTCTGTTTCCGGGGACTGTGAATATTTGGGAGTGTAATATTTTATGGGAGGTGAATATCCTTTGACAACTATAGTCTTCAGATTGGCAGCTCCTTTTACTCCCCAATCCAGAGGGGTTGTTCTCATTTTGAGAAATACAGCCCAGCCGCCCCCCAAAATCGCGGTACCTCCTTGCTTTACTGAAATT
>JAUZOF010000523.1 GCA_030706585.1 Bacteroidota bacterium | reverse complement strand
CGAGAAGATGGGATTTATCCTGTGGCAAGAGATACCCGTATGGCAGGGTATTGATTTTAGTGACGCAGGTACGCAGGCCAAAGCCAAAACCATGCTGACGGAGATGATCCACAGGGACAAAAACCGTTGCGCGGTAGGCTTCTGGGGAGTGGCCAATGAGACGCAACCGTCCAAAGAACGCAATGAATTTCTGACCTCATTGCTGAATACCGGCAAACAGATCGATACGACCCGACTGTATGCGGCGGCATTTGACCTGGTCCGATTTAACCGTGAGAAAAAGATATTCGAGATGAACGACTCCTTTACAGATCAGCTGGATGTGGTGGCGGTAAATAAATATCAGGGATGGTATCAGCCCTGGCCGCTAGATCCGAAGGATGCCAAATGGAATGTAACTCCCGATAAACCGTTGATTATCTCCGAATTTGGAGGCGAGGCTCTGTACGGGCAATCCGGTGATGAGACTGTAGCCAGTTCCTGGAGTGAAGACTATCAGGCCAAATTATACCGTGATAATATCGTGATGTTTGCCAATATACCTAACCTCAAAGGGGTATCACCCTGGATCCTGTTTGACTTCCGCTCGCCATTCCGCATGCACCCGACCAATCAGGACGGATGGAACCGAAAGGGACTGGTTTCGGATCAGGGAATCCGGAAAAAGGCCTGGTATATCATGCATGACTATTATTCGAAAGTTAAATAATCATTTGTCTGAAAATAGCTCACTACTAATCACTAAAACGGTTTCAACAGAATGAAAAAAAGACTATTTGTGTATGGGTTATGCTTATTGGGCTTACCCTCCGGCTTGCTGGCAAAAGGAGATAAAGAGGCTCTCCTGTATAAAGATGCCAAGGCACCCATAGAGAAACGTATCGATGATTTGCTGTCGAGAATGACACTCGAAGAGAAGGTTTCTCAATTGAATCAGTATACATTGGGCCGAAATAACAATGCCAATAATGTCGGGGATGAGGTCAAAAACGTCCCGGCCGAGATCGGATCATTGATTTATTTCAATTCGGATCCAGCATTGCGCAATCAGGTACAGCACAAAGCTATGGAAGAGTCGCGTCTGGGAATACCCATCCTGTTTGCCCATGATGTGATACACGGGTTTCGCACGGTCTACCCGATTTCCTTAGGACAGGCGTGCTCGTGGAATCCCAAACTGGTGGAGCAGGCTTGTGCCGTAGCTGCTCAGGAGTCAAGAATGTCTGGTATTGACTGGACCTTCTCGCCGATGATCGATGTTGCCCGTGATGGACGTTGGGGACGCGTGGCCGAAGGATACGGTGAAGATCCGTATACCAATGCCGTTTTCGGTGTGGCTTCGGTAAAAGGATATCAGGGCGAAAATATGGCTGATGGCAAGCACATTGCGGCATGCCTCAAGCACTATGTCGGTTATGGAGCATCGGAAGGCGGACGGGATTATGTCTATACCGAAGTGTCGTCACAGACGCTATGGGATACTTACCTACCTCCGTATGAAGCCGGAGTAAAGGCCGGTGCAGCCACATTGATGAGTTCATTTAATGACCTCAGTGGGGTACCGGGAAGTGCCAATCACTATACCCTGACCGAGATATTGAAACAGCGCTGGAAACACGATGGCTTTGTGGTATCTGACTGGGGTGCGATCGAGCAACTCCGGTCTCAGGGCGTAGCTGCCAGTAAGAAAGAAGCGGCGATGAAATCATTTACCGCTGGCGTAGAGATGGATATGATGAATAATTGCTACAACAAGCATCTGGCCGAACTGGTATCGGAAGGCAAGGTCTCTGAGGCATCGCTGAATGATGCCGTAAAGCGTGTCTTGCGGGTGAAGTTCAGACTAGGATTGTTTGACCAACCGTACACTCCTGTGATTGCCGATAAAGATCGCATCCTGAAGTCGGAAAGTGTGGCAGTTGCTAAAAAGCTGGCCGAAGAATCAATCGTACTGCTCAAAAACGGCAACAATATCCTTCCGCTAACTCGTTTTTCCAGAATAGCGGTAGTCGGTCCGATGGCCAAAAACAAAGAGCATTTGCTGGGATCATGGTCAGCTCACGGTCGTCTGGAAGATGTGACAAGCATTTACGACGGGCTGGAATCTGAATTTAAAGGAAAAGCCAAACTCTCGTACGCCAAAGGTTGTGACTTTGATGGAGCTGATAACGCCGGATTTGCAGAAGCGGCAACGGCAGCTAAAGAGGCTGATGTGGTTGTTATTTGTTTGGGTGAAAAAAGAGGCTGGAGCGGAGAGAACGCTTCACGGTCAACGTTGGCTTTGCCACAGATACAGGAAGATTTGGTACAAGAGATCAAAAAGCAGGGCAAAACGATCATCCTGGTGTTGTCAAGCGGTCGTCCTCTTGAGCTGAACAGGCTGGAACCTGTCAGCGATGCGATTCTCGAGATCTGGCAACCGGGTATTGCCGGTGGTATTCCGGTGGCCGGTGTGATATCCGGGAAAATCAATCCTTCCGGAAAATTGGCCATGACCTTCCCATACTCGACCGGGCAGATTCCTATTTATTATAATGCTCGCCAGAGCGCCCGCCCTCATCAGGGTAAATACAAGGATATCCAGACCACACCGCTCTACGAATTTGCTTACGGACTGAGTTATACGACCTATCAGTATGGTGATCTGAAGGCATCGGCTACTGCTGTTAAGCGCGGCCAAAAGTTGACTGTGGAGATTCCGGTAACCAACACGGGGGCAAGAGACGGAGCCGAAACGGTTCATTGGTTTATCTCCGATCCTACTTGCTCGATCTCGAGACCGGTCAAAGAGCTGAAATCGTTTGATAAACAGCTGATCAAAGCCGGAGAAACCAGAGTGTTTCGTTTTGAGGTCGATCCGGTACGCGACCTGAGTTTCACCGATGGAACAGGGAAACGTATTCTGGAGTCGGGCGATTACTATATCATAGTAAAAGATAAAATGCTGAAGATCAATATTCAGGATTAAAATCCTGAGAGAAAGAATAAGATTATTTATATGTTTGGTTACTCCCTCTTCACGGTCTGTCGACTGTCGGAAGAGGGAGTTTTTTATGCGGTCTGATTCACATGGTCGGTCGGGCAGTCACTGAGATGATAAGTTCGTAAGAAATGGAACCCGGGTAATCAGGAGGCTCCGGACGGGAATATTCTGACCGGAATAGGTTTGTAAACGTTAAAGGCACGGTTTTTATGAGTGTTTTTGATCGCTTAAGGATATAAAATTGAAATAATTAGCCAAATAGTCATTGAGATTGGATGCTATTAAACACAGAAATACGATTCTGAATTCTATAAATATTGAAACT
>JAUZOF010000522.1 GCA_030706585.1 Bacteroidota bacterium | reverse complement strand
GCCTTTTGCCACAGATAGCCCATAACGACTTCTCTTATCCAACGGGATTGATTTTCAATCTTATTGCTCTCCAGATACTGGCGCAGCATATTGAATTCCTTCTCGTTTAACGAAAAGGCAATTTTATTCTCCCGTTTCAGTGTTTGGGCTTTGAATTCTATCTTTTTAGCAGGTCGTTTTTTCATTTTTGCAAACGTACGATTTTTAGAGAAAAAAATCAAGTTGAATTTGAAAATAGTCCTGAAAATGAGAGTTATGTGTCATTTTGATATGTTGAGATTACGATTTAATAGATGAGGGGTAAAAAAAGTGCTTTGTGGCATATTTTTTTTCTTGTATTATTTTACCATACAAGAGAAAAGCGGTAAATTTGCCCCCAGTTTTTAAAACCCCTTAAATAGTTTTATTACAATGATTAAAGTAGGTATTAACGGATTCGGCCGTATCGGACGTTTGGTGTTCCGTGCAGCTCAAGAAAGAAACGATGTTCAAATCGTTGCAGTAAATGACCCATTCCTGGATATCGATTACTTGTTGTACATGTTGAAATATGACACAGTACACGGTAAATTTCAGGGAACTGCTGAAAACAAAGATGGTAAGTTGTTCGTAAACGGTAAAGAAGTTGCTTTCTTTGCTGAAAAAGATCCTGCTGCTATCGGCTGGGGTGCTGCTGGTGCTGACTACGTTGTTGAATCAACCGGTGTTTTCACTACTACTGAGAAAGCTTCTGCTCACTTGAAAGGTGGCGCTAAGAAAGTTGTTATCTCTGCTCCTTCTAACGACGCTCCTATGTTTGTTTGCGGTGTAAACCTTGACAAATATACTAAAGACATGGACGTTGTTTCTAACGCATCTTGTACTACTAACTGTTTGGCTCCTTTGGCTAAAGTTATCAACGATAACTTCGGTATCGTTGAAGGTTTGATGACTACAGTACACGCTGCAACTAACACTCAGAAAACTGTTGACGCTCCTTCTGCTAAAGACTGGAGAGGTGGCCGTTCTATCCTGGGTAACATCATCCCTTCTTCTACTGGTGCTGCTAAAGCTGTAGGTAAAGTTATCCCTTCATTGAATGGTAAACTTACAGGTATGGCATTCCGCGTACCAACTGCTGACGTTTCTGTAGTTGACTTGACTGTACGTTTGGAAAAAGCTGCTACTTACGAAGAAATCAAAGCTGCTGTAAAAGCTGCTTCTGAAACTACAATGGCTGGTGTACTTGGTTACACTGAAGATTCAGTAGTTTCTACTGACTTCGTTCACGAAGTACGCACTTCTGTATTCGATGCAGGTGCTGGTATCGCGTTGAACGGTAACTTCGTTAAACTGGTTAGCTGGTATGACAACGAGTGGGGTTATTCTAACAAAGTGTTGGATTTGATCGCACACATGGATTCTGTAAAATAATCCAACCCAACATAAATAAGAAGCGCCGGAGCAATCCGGCGCTTTTTTTATGCTTTACACCTGACAGGTTTTTAAAACCTGTCAGGTGTAATTGTTTACGGACGTGCCGTGATGTGGAAGCATCCCTGTTTTACTTCGTAGCGGACGTAACATTTTCCACCCTTTTGCAAGTCGTGCAGTACTTCTGCCAATACCGCTTTCAGCTTATCTTCCGGTACATCGGTTAGTTCATGCTCCGGATCCAGCTTTTCGTAACGTGTATAAGCGACATCGACTGTAGTTCCGAAAAGATGTGCTGAATTAAGCGTTGAGTTTCCATTCTTCTGATGGAGCTTTTTGATGTCGTCGTGTGTACGGAGAATGCTCGTTATTATCAATTTATATTTGGGTGCATTTTTCTTTCCCAGAGAATCCTGAAAATTTGTTCCAATAGTATCAAGTAAACAGGCTGCCTTGTTGACTAAAAACGGAACCGAATTTGTCAGGCTATCTACATTGTATAAATCGCAATCTTTCACCTCTTTTAGTTTATCCAGTTTCTTTTCTGCCTCTTCACGCGATGCAATAGGGGAAATGCCTATCAGGTGCGCTGCCTGAAGTTGTTTTTCATTCAAATCATTGAATGTTCGGGAAAAGTTGTGGAAGTCGTTGATGTGAAACATCCGTTTTATCTTTTGTTGTTTATGGCATGATGAAAGCAGTAAGAGCGAGAGTAAGGCGAAAAATAGTCCGTGTTTCTTCATAAGTCATCAGTTAAGGTTGATAAGTAAAGGGTTTTACACCCTAAAAATAGCGATCATTTTTCAAAGAATTAGTCGCGATTGATTACTTTTGTGCTGATTGAAGAAACATATCCCTTAAAATCAGCCTTAACAGCAAATTAATGATAGAAAAAGTAATCATCCTTGACAGTGTCGATCTGGTCGTTTTTTACGGAGTGAATAATAGCAACCTGCAACTCCTCAAATCTCTTTTCCCGAAAATCCGTTTGGCTGCGCGTGGTAGTGTGATCCGTGTAATCGGTGATGAAGAAGATACGAATGCCTTTGAGCAGACGATCCGTAAACTGGAAGCTTACTGTCTTGAATTTAATGTGCTGGATGAAAATATCATTATCAGTTTTGTAAAAGGCGCAGAGCCCTCCGAGGTGAAACTGGATAACCTGATTATCCACGGGGTGAGCGGAAAGTCCATCACGGCGCGCACGCCCAATCAAAAGAAACTGGTAGATGCCTTCGATAAAAACGATATGGTTTTTGCATTGGGACCTGCCGGGTCGGGCAAAACCTATGTGGCGATAGCGTTGGCTGTACGGGCATTGAAGAACAAACAGGTGAAGAAGATTATCCTGAGCCGCCCTGCTGTGGAGGCGGGCGAGAAACTTGGTTTTCTTCCCGGCGATATGAAAGAGAAGATCGACCCTTATCTGCAACCACTCTATGATGCTTTACAGGACATGCTGCCTGGTGCAAAGCTGAAAGAATATATGGAGAACAACATCATCCAGATTGCTCCTCTGGCCTTTATGCGCGGGCGAACACTCAGCGATGCTGTAATTATTCTCGATGAAGCACAAAATACCTCTACACATCAAATCAAGATGTTTCTCACTCGCCTTGGCCTGAATGCCAAAATGATTATCACCGGAGATATTACACAGATTGACCTTCCTCCGATGCAAAAGTCGGGCATGATACAGGCGCTTCAGATTCTGAAGAATGTAAAAGGAATCGGTAAGGTGGAATTTGACAAAAACGATATTGTGCGCCATGTGTTGGTGCAGCGTATTGTTGAGGCTTACGAGAAGCACGATGAGCGTAAGATCGTAGCGCAGATCATGAAAGAGGAAAATAAGGATGAAGAGTGATTCTTCCTGCCACAAATATAATATAGCAAAAAGGCCCGGGGGTAAATGTCCGGGCCTTTTTGTCCCT
>JAUZOF010000521.1 GCA_030706585.1 Bacteroidota bacterium | reverse complement strand
GGAGGCAGATACGCGAACCGATACCAACAGTAGCAAAAAGAGCACGAATCGGAAGTTTTTCATGATAATTGGGTGTAGTATAAATGTTAAAATACTAATGAGACAAATTTCAAAAATATTCTTTTAATTGCCAAATAAATGGAACTTGTTTTTGAAATGATTTTACACAAGCGCGGAGGGAGAATGTGCATAATTAACAATTTTAGCGGCTCTTCTTGGGAAGCACTCTAAAATAAAGTACATTTGCAGAAGATACCTTATAAAGTCATACGGATATGAAAATAGCAGTCATAGGTACAGGCGGAGTCGGAGGGTACTTCGGTGGGCGACTGGCAAAAGCCGGTAATGATGTGACATTCCTTGCCAGGGGAAAACATCTGGAAGCTATGATGAGTCATGGTCTTATTGTGCAGAGTATCAAAGAGAATTTTACCATTCAGCCCGTACAGGCCACCGACTCCATTACCGCCATCGGCAAGGTGGATCTGGTGTTGCTTTGCGTTAAATCGTGGCTGGTAAAGGATATGGCAAAAGAATTACTTCCTTTGCTGAAGGAGAATACGGTGGTACTTCCGCTTCAAAACGGAGTGATGGCAGCTGAAGAATTGCAATCGGTTATTCCGGTGCATCATGTTCTCGGAGGTTTGTGCCGTATCATCAGTAAGATAGAAGCTCCGGGTGTAATCCGTCATTTCGGTGTCGATCCTACCGTCGTGTTCGCAGAACTGAACAACGGAAAGAGCGAACGGGTGGTGAAACTGCAAAAGGTATTTGAACAAGCAGGCTTCAATGCCCGCATTTCGCACGATATACAGGCCGATATCTGGAAAAAGTTTATCCAGATCTGCATCAGCGGGTTGTTGGGCGTAACGCGTGTGCCGTACGGAGGAATTCGCGAAGTGAAAGAAACCCGCGAAATGATGGTTGCCCTCTTTCAGGAAGTGTATGATTTGTCTCAGAAACTGGGCATCAATATTGCTCCCGATTTTGTAGACAAAACGGTAGGTGTGATCGATAGCTTCGATTACAACGCTTCGGCATCGCTTGCCCGCGATATTTGGGAAGGCCGTCCTTCGGAACTGGAATATCAGAACGGAACGGTAGTACGCCTGGCCGAAAAATACAGACTGGAAGTTCCGGTCAATAAATTTATCTATTCTGCTCTTTTACCTCAGGAACGCAAAGCCAGACAATAATAGCCTGTGTTTGCGATTTCTGTATTAAAATATAGCTTATGAAGTCAATCGAAAAAATAACTGAAAATAAAAATTATGCAGCCGTTAATCTGGGTAATCTGGAAGAGATACTGCAATATTCCCTTATTCATCCGGTAAGCAAACGGGAGATTGAGGGCAAGGTTTTTGTGAAAGATGCTACCGGAGCCACCGGAACGGAAATCTCGTTCAATATGTTGCCTCCGCGCACCGAAGTGCCTTACTTTCATATTCACAATAAAAACGAGGAAACCTATATTTTTTTGAAGGGAGCAGGCTTTTATCAGGTGGACGACGACTGTTTCCCCATCAAAGAGGGAAGTGTAGTGCGTGTAGCACCCAAAGGTAACCGTGGTATGTGCAATACTTCCGACGAACCGATGATTTATATTGCCATTCAGTCGAAGGAAAACTCGTTGGAAGAACATACCACTGCCGATGGCACACGGATTCCTACCGAACCGAAGTGGAGATAGGGTTTAGTACACAGTACTCAGTAAACAGCATAAAATATGCAGGTAAATGCGAATAAGTATCTGATTTACCTGATGGCTTGAAAAGCCGTATTTTCATAACCGCAGGTCTTTGACCTGTGAGTGAAGTAACCAGCCATCAATATGACCTGAAAGGTCTGACAAGGCCTATGATCAATACCTATCAGGATATTATGACAGACAATTAAGAGTTGCGATAATTATTTTAAGAATGATTCAAATACAACGTATTTTGCCGGATGCCGATTTGTCGGGTGCAGTCGCAGTTTTGAGAAGTGCGCATGGAACGGTGGCACAACAATTCGGTTTTACTCAGGAGACTAATCCGACCAACAGTGCTTTTATCGATGCGGAAACCCTGCGCGGGCAATTAGAGAAAGGCATAGAGCTTTACCTGATGACCGAAGATAGAAAGGCTGTCGGGTGTATTGCAATAGAGGAGTCACCGACCGAATCCGAAACATTTTATATTGAGAAGGTATCGGTTGTACCCGACTGCCGCAATCGTGGTTTGGGTGTGGAGTTGATGAACTTTGCCGCTTCATTGATAAAAGAACGGGGCGGTAAGCATATCGGTATTGCACTAATCAACGAGCATGAAAGCTAAAAGCCTGGTACCAAGGGCAGGGCTTTCGCGAAATCCTTGTGAAAGAGTACCCGCATCTGCCTTTTAATGTTTGTTTTATGAGTAAGGAGATTTGAAGCTGTAGATTAATCAGCCTAGCTTTTATCCCTAAATAGCTCCGCTGATCTTCGAGTCCCCTGAAGGGGACTTAAATCTGTTATTAGAAACAAAGTCCCCTTCAGGGGATTTAGGGGTCGTAAATATTAAATTGAGAAATAATTTGATGCAATTTCAATCAATCTTTCAGGTCGATGCTTTTACGGCAGAACCGTTTAAGGGAAATCCGGCGGGAGTGATGGTGGTAACGGAAGATATTACTGCCGAACGGATGCAACGGCTTGCCATGGAGATGAATCTCTCCGAGACGGCATTCATCTTTCCGCAAGGCGACAATCTGTTTCATATCCGTTATTTTACTCCGCTAAAGGAGGTCGATCTTTGCGGACATGCCACGCTTGCCAGCGCTCATATTTTGTACGAAACGGGTAGGGTAGCACCTGATGAACAGATACACTTCAAAGCAAAAGGAGCCGATCTTACCATTTCAAAATCGGGTAGCTGGCTGGAGATGAATTTTCCCCGTTATCCTTTGATTCAAAGGGCTTCGCATCCTGATTTTAAAGCTTTGGTTGGCTTTGAACCGGTGGAATTATACGACAGTAGTTACAACTGGGTAGTTGCTGTGGCAAATAGTGAAGATGAGGTGCGGAATGCTTCGCCTGTTTTCAATGCACTGATAAATGACGGCCTGGGTCATCTGATGATTACAGCTCCGGCCGAGACTCCGGAATATGACTTTGTATTACGATGCTTTGCGCCCTGGGCGGGTATCGACGAAGATCCCGTAACAGGGTCGGCACATTGTGCTCTGACTCCGCTTTGGACGGAAAAACTAGGCAAGAAACAACTCACATCTTTGCAGGTTTCCAAGCGTACCGGAATCCTTAAAACGGAACTATCGGGAGATCGAGTGATAATCAAGGGTCAGGCGGTAACGGTGTTTGAATTTGAATTGACAATTAATAATT
>JAUZOF010000520.1 GCA_030706585.1 Bacteroidota bacterium | reverse complement strand
TGAAGCCTCTAATGGAGATATCTGGCTAATCAGCCAGAATCAGGGTTGTTTTCGGGTAATTACAGACCCCGGCACAAAAGCAGCGGTGGTTCAGCATTTCTCTGTGACCAATAGCGAATACCGTCTTTCCAATGACAATGTACAGTTTGTCTCAGAAGATAATCAGAAAAATATCTGGATTGGTACAGACAACGGACTGAATCGCATAACGGTTAGTTCCGATGCCCGCCTGGCCGCTAAGGTAACCCCTTATCTACAGGCACGGAAAAATGATGACGATTCATATAACGGAAGCCGTCGGTTTAATTCGTTGAACGATTCGGGACGCTATCTCTGGTTTAGCTCTGATAATGGCATTTACCAGTATGATAAAACAACCCGCTCGTTTACCGGTTATCTGATGGGCCACTCTGTCATCCTGACGAAACAGTACAAAAACAAACTTTACGTACTTGATAACCGGGAAGGGTTGCTCGAATTTGACGTACTGCTGCATACGGTGAAACCATTGGCGAATCGTGCGGCACTGGCTTCAGAGCCGTTGATTTATATTGATAAACAAGGGCTGGTGTGGTACACGTTGCAGGCTGCCGGGGTAGGATACTACAATTCCAATACCGGAAGTTCATCTACCTTTATTAATGCAGACCCGAAAAGTACGATCATCCGAAGTGGCGGACAGTTTATGTTTGAAAATCATAAAGGAGAATTGTGGTGCGTGTTTAGCTATGGTGAGTTTTGCCGTTACAACCGCCAGACCAACCAGATGGTCTATTTTAACAACGATGCCACTACTTCGCGGTTATTCTCTGATGTGATTTGCAGTGCATTCTTTGATAAAAATGATGACCTGTGGCTGGGAACTTACCGCAAAGGAATTTATAAATATAGTTTCCATACATTGCCATTCCGTTTTATTCAACCTTCGGCATCAGCTTTAAGCAATGATATCCGTGCCATTTATCAGGATCGGATGGGGCACATCTGGACCGGAACCCGGGATGGTAAGTTAAATGTATTTGACCGTAACAATCAATTGATTCGTACCTATACTGCCGGAGATGGCTCCCTGTATAGCGGACCTCCTTATGCTATTCTGGTGGATCGCAAAGGAAATGTCTGGATTGGAACTAAAGGAAATGGGTTGTTTAAAGGAGTCATTACCGATCCTAAAACGATGCAGATCACATTTACCCATTATCCTTATAGTCCTGACAACAAGAATTCAATTTCGGGGCATACGATTTATTCCATTCTGGAAGACCGGAAAGGTCGTATCTGGATAGGTGCCTACGGCGGTGGAATCAATCTTGTATATGAAAATAAAGATGGCATTCGTTTTCTGAATGCAGGAAACGGACTTGATAATTATCCGATCTTTGATTGTGATAAAATCCGTAATCTGGCAGAGGATGGAGCCGGTAATATATGGGTGGCAACGACCAATGGGGTGGTTGTCATGAAGGAAAAAAGACACCAGGACTTCAGCTACACCTATCTTTCACACGATCCTCAGGATCCTGAATCATTGCCCGGAAATAACGTTACAGATATTTTCCGCGATCATCAGAACCGAATGTGGCTGGCTACCTTTGGCGGCGGACTTGCCTGCATGGAAAAAACATTTCAACAGGGAGAGAAGCCGAAGTTTAAAGTAATCAGTGCGCGGAATCTGCTGAACAATGATATCATCCTGAATATCACCGAAGATAAAGCACATAAACTGTGGTTTACCTCTGAAAATATCCTGACGCAATACGATCCGCAAAGCGGAAAAATTCAGAATTATGGAGACGCTGACGGGCTGAACGATGTCAACTTCTCTGAAGCAGAAGCTATACAACGATTTGATGGCAACCTGTTGTTCCCTACTTTCAATGGCATACTGGTGGTTGATCCCAAACGTATACTGATGCAGAAGGGGAATTTCTACCTGGACTTTGTGGAATTTCGTTCCTATAACGAAATCATTCCGATACAGCGCCGGGAGGAAGATGCTGATCTGGAGTATGATAAGGTGAAACTTAAATATGACCAATCGTCGTTTACCATCGAATTTGCAGGAGTCGGTTATCACAGCCCCTCCAAGTTACAGTATGCATATCGCCTGAAAGGACTGGATAAGGAGTGGACATTTGCCAAAAATGAACGACGTGCCACTTACACCAACATTCCTCCGGGGAAATATTATTTCCAGGTAAAATGTAGTGCAACAGGCGATTTTGAACATGCAGAGGTGAAGGAATTGCTCGTTGTAGTTCGACCTCCTTTCTGGGCAACCTGGTGGGCATACCTGTTTTATCTGGTTCTATTGGGCGCTTTGGCTTATATCGGGTACCGCCTGATGATTTTTATTACCCGTATTAAAAATAAGATCAAGGTTGAACAGGCTGTTTCAGATCTGAAGCTCAAGGTGTTTACCAATATTTCCCATGAACTGCGCACTCCGCTTTCGTTAATTATGGGAACGCTGGAGAACCTACTTTCCCACGGTTCATTGGATAATAAATCGAAGGAACAGCTGGTATTGGCAGAGAAAAATAGCCGCCGTATGTTGCGTCACATCAACCAAATCCTTGACTTCCAGAAGACAGAGTCACGCAAGATGCGTCTGCGCATTTCCCAGGTTGAGATTGTAGAGTTTATGCAAAGCATATACAATCACTTCAAGCAATCGGCAGATGATAAGAAAATTCACTATCACTTTAAAACCGATACCCCGGAACTGGATATGTGGATGGACCCTTATCGCATTGATATTGTTATTTTTAATTTGTTGTCAAATGCCTTCAAGTTTACCCCGGAAGGACGTTCCATTACTGTTGAGGTAGTAACCAAAACGGATAGAGAGGGCTGGATGGCGATTAAGATTCAGGATAATGGGGTAGGTATTTCCGATGATAAATTGCGTAACCTGTTTGAACGATTCGGACAAAGTGCATCGGCAACCAAAGAGCTGTTCCGAGGAGCGGGTATCGGCCTTTCATTGTGTAAAGAGTTGATTGAACTACACGGTGGAGAGATTGAGGTAGATAGCCACGAGAATCAAGGCGCATTGTTTACCGTCTGGCTTCAGGTTGGCAAAGAGCATTTCAAACCGGAAGACGTTGATTTTGAAACCGAATCGAAGAGCGTTCGCGATTATTTGCCATACTATCAGTCGCTTGAAGCCGAGAAAATCACGGAAACACAACAGGCGGCCAAGCTGTCAGGTAATGCACCGAAGATTGTGATTGCAGAAGATGATCCTGATTTGCGGGAATTCCTTCGTATCAATCTCGACTCCATGTATCAGGTCTATACTTCGACCAATGGTGAAGAGGCATTGAAACTGGTGAAGGATGTGTTGCCGGATATCGTACTTACCGACC
>JAUZOF010000052.1 GCA_030706585.1 Bacteroidota bacterium | reverse complement strand
TTTCACAGAGAGCCACAGAGTTATGTAAAGTATCTACTCTGTGGCCCTCTGTGCTGTTCTCTGTTTTCTCTGTGATATACATCCGCGTCCGGCAAAATTAGCTCTTTTTGCCTCCAGCCGGATAAATATCTCTATTTTTGTAAATATAATCAGAGAAAATGAGCAGTAAAGGTACAAAATATTACGTGGTGTGGGAAGGGCACGACCCGGGCATCTACCACAGTTGGGCCGAATGCAAGAGTCAGGTGGATGGCTACGAAGGGGCAAAATACAAATCCTTTGCTACCCGCGATGAAGCCGAAAAAGCCTTTGAAGCAGGATTCTACCAAACCATACGACAGAATCAGACTAAAAAGCCAGCAACTCCCACCGGTAATTACATCATAGAAAGCATTGCCGTGGATGCATCCTGCCTGGGAAATCCCGGGGTAATGGAATACCGCGGTGTCTATGTCCGCAGTGGACAGGAGCTATTCCGTGTCGGCCCGTACGAAGACGGGACCAATAACATCGGTGAGTTTCTGGCTATCGTACACGGTCTTGCCCTGCTCAAACAAAAGAACAGTTCGCTGCCCATCTATTCCGACAGCATCAGTGCCATTGCGTGGGTACGAAACAAGAAGTGTAAGACCCAACTGGAACACACGGAGAAAAACGGTCCGATATTCGACCTGATAGAGCGTGCCGAGAAGTGGCTTGCCAACAATACCTATACTACAAAAATCATGAAGTGGGAAACCCAGGTATGGGGAGAGATTCCTGCGGATTTCGGGAGGAAATAGATTCATGCATTACGCCATTATCGCCGCGGGAGAAGGTTCCCGCCTGAAAGAAGAAGGAATCACATCCCCCAAACCATTGGTAAAAATCAACGGAGAAACATTGTTGGAACGGTTAATCCGTATTTTTCGGAATAATCATGCCGAGTCCATCAGCCTCATCATCAATGAAGAGATGAAAGAGGTACAGGAGTTTGTTGCCCAAATGCAGCTTCCGGTGCCATTGCATTGCGTTGTAAAAAGCACACCCGGTTCCATGCACAGCTTTGCCGCACTGGCCCCTTATCTTTATTCCGGGAAATTTATCCTGACCACAGTCGATACTATTTTTCATGAAAATGAATTTGCAAAGTATATCGGGGCCTTCGAATCAGATAACACGCTGGACGGCCTGATGGCGGTAACGGACTTTATCGACGATGAAAAACCGCTCTACGTCGGCACAGACGAATCACTCACTATCACCGGATTTCATGACCGGAATGTGGATTGCACATATATATCAGGTGGCATTTATGGATTGACCCCAAAGGCATTGACAGTACTGGAGCATTGCATGGAGACGGGTAAACTCCGTATGCGCGAATTCCAGCGGGAACTGGTTCATGCCGGATTACACCTGAAAGCAATGCCATTTTCCAAAATCATCGACGTGGACCATGCCGGGGATATTGAGAAGGCGGAAGCGTTTGGAAACAAGGAGTAATAGGGAATCCGAAGTAGTAAAAGGAGTCAAATGGAGAACAGAATTATTGCAGCTATAAAACGCCGTAAGGAGTTTTCACCGAATCATGTAGATAATGATGCGGCGATATTTGCACTTTGCGTTGAGAATCTGCGGACATGTGGATTTCAGGTAAATATCTATGAAGAAGAGGAATTCCTTATCGCAGACAATGGGGAACAAATCGTTTTCCACATGGCACGCCATCACTCCACTTTGCAAAAGCTAAAGGAAATGGAGCAAGCCGGTTGCCGGGTTATCAACTCCACCCGTGCTATTGAAAACGGTGGAAGGGAACAGACGACCAATCTATTTAACGCAACCCATATTCCTCAGCCTTGCTCGGCAATTATTCCCTCTGATTCCATTTCTCAAACGATGCCTTTTCCCAAATTATGGCTCAAACGTTGCGATGCCCACACAATAAGTGAAGATGATGTCTGTTTTGTAGAGACGGAAGCTGATTTTAAGCAAAAGTTGGCCGGATTCGCTCAACGGGGTAGTACGCAGATAGTGGTTAACGAGCACCTCGAAGGAGATTTAGTCAAATTCTATGGGGTAAGCGGAACTCCGTTCTTCTTCTGGTTTTATCCCTATGAAATGAATCATAGCAAATTCGGGCAAGAGGAGGTAAATGGCAAGCCGCGTAATTATGCTTTCTCTGAGACTGAGTTTGCCAAAATCAGCCATCAAGCAGCCCATGTCCTCCAACTGGACATCTGGGGTGGTGATGCGATTATTGCTCCTGATGGTACAATACGGATCATTGATTTCAATGATTTTCCGAGCTTTAAGCCTTGTAGGGAAATCGCTGCTAAAGCAATCGCTAATAGAGTAATGTTTTTATCGGGTGAGAGCTAAAGGAGAGCTATGAATCTATTGTTATTCCTATCAGCATTATCCTTATTCACAATTTCGTGGGAGTGACAACCGGGAACATGGGCACTATACGGGCATCGATAAGTGTTTATCTACGGCTGCATACAAGATTAGATTGAAATGATCATCTGTACAAGACATATATATCTTATAAATCAATGAGTAAACCAACATTAGAATCCACATTAAAATCAGCCGATACCGAAGAGTGGCTCGACCTTGTTTTTTACCGCCCCATCGGATATGGCTGGGCCTTGCTGGCTCAGCGGTTGGGGATAACCCCCAATGCTATTACTATCGCTTCGATGTTTATCGGAGCAGCTGCGGGATGGTTATTTTATTTTCCTGATTTGAAAACCAATATTACAGGCATGCTTTTGCTTATGCTGGCAAATTCGTTTGACAGCGCAGACGGGCAACTGGCACGCATGACCGGACTCAAAAGTCCGTTGGGGCGCTGGTTAGATGGATTCTGCGGAGATGTTTGGTTTGCAGCTATATACATTGCAATATGCCTGCGTTTCCAGCAGGAAGGAGGAACCATTTTGATTTGGGCATTGGCAGCCGGAACCGGATATTTTCACTCGAAGCAGGCTTCCATGGCGGATTATTATCGCAATTTCCACCTCTTTTTCCTGAAAAATAAAAACGGAAGCGAGTTTGACCAAAGTGCTGATATCCAGAAAAAGTACGATGCAATGTCCTGGAAAGAAGACTTTGTGGATAAACTCGGTCACTACTTCTACATCGGCTATACCCGCGGACAGGAGAAACTCGCCCCTTCCATGCAAAAGTTTGTGGCTTTGTTGAAGGAAAAATACAACGACGAATTGCCGGTAAAACTGCGTGAAGAGTTTCGTGGAGCCAGCAAACCGCTGATGAAATATACCAATATCCTGTCGTTCAATACGCGGGTGATCGCCCTGTTTATCGCTTTGTTTATCGGGAAGCCCTGGCTTTATTTTGTATTTGAACTAACTGTGTTAAACGCCCTGTTGGTTTACATGGTCATTCGCCATGAATCAATTTGTAAGCACTTTTCTGCTAAAATACTTCGGGAAGAGTTTTAGAAACTCTACATTTGCACCGTTATGATAAAAGCACTGTTGTTTGATTACGGAGGTACTCTTGACACCAATGGACACCATTGGGCAGAAGTATTGTGGAATGAATATCTGGCAGAAGATATTCAGGTCACCAAAGCGCAATTCCGGGAAGCGTATGTCTATGGTGAGAGAACCCTGGACAAAAAACCATTGATCTGTCCCGAACACAACTTCCTGGATGTTCTTCGCATCAAATGCCATCTGCAAACCGATTACTTATTAGAAAAAAAGTACCTTATCTGCCCGGTTGAAGCTGATCGGTTGGCCAATGCAGTCGCCCTGCGCTGTTATCAGATTGCCCGAAAACATACAGCTTCTACCCGTGCAACACTGGCTGCCTTCAAGCAAAAATACAAGCTGGCACTCGTTTCCAACTTCTACGGAAACCTCTCATCGGTACTGCGTGATTTCGATCTCTATCAATATTTCGATAAAATCATCGAATCCGCACATGTAAATCATCGAAAACCAGATCCGCAGATATTCCGTATCGCCGTGGATGACCTGGAACTGGAATACGATGAATGTGTGGTTATCGGGGACTCTTACACCAATGATATTCTCCCGGCTCAGGAGATCGGTTGCGCTACCATCTGGTTACGCGGCACCGGCTGGGATGAAAAACCGATGCTTGACGATAACGCCGTGGATAACTGTATCGCGGTGATTACCCACTTCAATGAACTCGATTATTACCTAAAATAGAATTGCATTATGAAAATCACAGAAATAGAAAAAGCCGAAGGGAAACTGGGGGTTTTGATCGTTGGTGTAGGTGGTGCAGTAGCATCTACCTTTATTGCCGGAACATTGGCTGCCCGTAAAGGATTGGCCAAACCGATTGGTTCTATCACCCAACTGGCGCATATCAAACTCAAAAAGAGCGAAGGCGTTACAAACCCTAAAATTAAGGAAGTAGTTCCTTTAGCAGAATTGAACGATATCGTCTTCGGCGGATGGGATATCTTCCCGGAAAATGCCTATGAGTCGGCCCTTCATGCTGAAGTGTTATTGCAAAAAGACCTCGAAGGAATCCGAGCGGAAATGGAGGCTATCAAACCGATGAAAGGCGCTTTCGATCCTAACTATGCGAAACGTCTGAACGGCACATATACCAAAACCGGCACCCGCTGGGAAATGGTGGAAGCACTTCGAAAAGATATCCGAACATTTAAAACAGAAAACAACTGTAGCCGACTGGTGATTATCTGGTGTGGTAGTACAGAAATATATACCAAACCGGGAATTGCCCACTCATCGTTCGCCAATCTCGAGAAGGCACTCAAAAGCGATAATCACGAAATTGCACCAAGTATCTGTTACGCTTACGCAGCTATCGCAGAAGGTGTTCCATTTATCAATGGTGCACCTAACCTGACTATCGACTTTCCGGCATTGATGGAGTTTGCCACCCTGGAAGGAGTGCCTCTTTGCGGAAAAGACTTCAAAACCGGTCAGACGATGATGAAAACCGTCCTTGCCCCCATGATTAAAACCCGCATGTTGGGTCTTGACGGATGGTTCTCTACCAACATCCTTGGAAACCGCGACGGCGAAGTGCTTGACGATCCGGACAACTTCAAAACAAAAGAGGAGAGCAAACTTTCGGTTATCGACAATATCCTTGATCCGGAACTTCACCCTGAACTGTACGACGATATTTTCCACAAAGTGCGTATCAACTATTATCCTCCACGCAAAGACAACAAGGAAAGCTGGGATAATATCGACATCGTAGGCTGGATGGGCTACCCGATGCAATTGAAAGTGAACTTCCTTTGTCGTGACTCTATCCTGGCAGCACCGCTTTGCCTTGACCTGGTACTGTTTACCGATCTGGCGCAACGTTGCGGATTCTCCGGTATTCAGAACTGGCTTTCCTTCTACTTCAAGAGCCCGATGACAGAACTTGGTGCAGAGCCAGAACATGACCTCTTCGTACAATTCATTCAACTGAAGAACACGCTTCGTACCATCATCGGTGAAGAGACGTTTGATTACGTGGACGCGATGTAAATATCAACGTTATAATATCCGGAACAGCCAATACAAAGCTTCCCAAAGCAGATGTATTGGCTGTTTTTCTGTTGTAGTGGTTATTATTCCCGAATGCTTATCTTTGCAGAGCGATTCTGCCAACAACATGACAAGTCTGAAGAGAATCTGATTCAGAGCAATATTCAGTCCGTCAGCATGAAAAGTAACAAACAGATGGAATGGAAGATGAGCACTCCGGTTACAAATTGATTTACAATCATTCAACAAGTTATTTTGCAAATGAAAATATTATATGATTCGAATATTTTTTTGAGCTATAAGGCCGGAGGAATAGCCCGATATCACTATGAACTCTATAAAGGAATAACCAACAACAGCCATCATGAAATAAAGATGGCCGGTAAATTTATAAAAAACGATTATCTGCGTTACGACCCACAATTCCGGAATAAATTCATTTACGACCCGACAGCGTCATTTGCCTGGCTAAACAGATATTTAGTCAAAAAGGCTCTAAAGAATTCAGATTCTTATGACCTTTTTCATCCGAGCGCCCCCAATTACTATCAGGTTAGTGATATTCCGGCAGAATGTAAAGTGGTCTTCACCATACATGACTTGATTCTCGAAAGGGAATCAATCGATGCGGGAAAGAAGAAACTCGAGCTGGCCAACAGAGCGGATAAATTGATTGCGGTTTCACAAGCCACAAAGAATGATATCATTGAACTTTTCGGGATTCCGGGAGATAAGATTGAAGTCATTTACCACGGTTCATCACTCTTTCCTGAACAGGCCGATTTGATTAAGAAAAAACCGGAAGGCCTTCCCGAAGAATATTTATTGTACGTAGGAAATCGTAATGGATACAAAAATTTCAACGGATTTATCAACGGCGTTGCGCCTCTACTGAAGAAGCGCTCTTCATTACATCTTGTTTGTGCCGGGAAAAAGGCTTTTTCGCAAGAGGAAATGGAGCTATTCAGATCATTAGGAATCGACAGCAAGGTGGTAAGCTACTCTGGAATTGACGACAATCTACTCGCATATTTATATTGTCACGCCAAAGCATTTGTGTTTCCGTCATTGAACGAGGGATTCGGGATTCCGATACTGGAAGCGTGGTCATGCGGTACTCCGGTTATTTTGAGCGAAAATCCCTGCTTCAGGGAAGTGGCTGCTGAAGCAGGCTTTTACTTCAATCCGACTGATCCGGATTCTATTTTCGAGAATATTGAAAAAGTTGTGACTGACAGTAATTTGCAAAAAGAGCTGATTGAGAAAGGGAAAAAGAGACTGGTACAGTTTTCGTGGGAAAATACAGTACGACAAACAATCCGGTTATACGAATCGCTTTTACCCTAAAATGATTAAGTCACAAATAAATACAGAGACAAACCATAATGAGCAACGCTAATAGCTCTCCGT
This sequence comes from Bacteroidota bacterium, assembly GCA_030706585.1. GTDB lineage: Bacteria > Bacteroidota > Bacteroidia > Bacteroidales > UBA7332 > CAXXIC01. Next base: position 7,279 of record JAUZOF010000052.1, on the reverse strand, counting down.
CAATCACCGTAATCACGGTCGTTTACAATGGGGCCGATCTGATTGAAGAAACCATCAAAAGTGTAATCAGTCAGACTTATCCATTGGAATACATCATCGTGGACGGCGAGTCGAAAGACGGAACTATCGACATAATCAAGCGCTACGAAAAGCAAATTTCGATCTGGAAATCGGAAAAAGATAACGGTATTTACGATGCCATGAACAAAGGGGTAGATATGGCCTCGGGGGATTGGATCTGCTTTCTCAATTGCGGGGATGTTTTTTCGGATGAAAATACGGTGGCAGCTGTTGCAGAGAATATTACGGCCAATAACCAACCGGATATTATTTACGGAGATATTTTCACTAAAAATGCAGATGGTAGCCTGAGACTGAAACCGGCAAAAGAGCCCTGTAATTTGCACAGGATGTATTTTTGTCACCAGGCCTCTTTCTCGAAAAGGAGATTGCACCAAACATTTCCATTTGATATCAGGCATAAATTATCAGCTGACCTGAAGTTCTTCAAAGAATGTTTTTTCAACAATTGCCGTTTTGTACACATGCCGCTACCCGTTGTTATTTACGACACGAACGGTATTTCAAACACCAACCGGGAAGCCGGATTGAGAGATAATATCGCGGTAATCAAATCTGTCGACAAGCATTTCTCTAAATACCTGTTTCTCGCCCGGTTATATTTTGTGATTTACTGGAGAAGACTAAACCGAAAGAACTGACCTCCTGATTATTTGAATTTGAACGATCCAATAAATATGTTTCTTGAAATAAATCCCGACTATCAGTTCCTGAAAGACTTTGTACTCTCCCTTCCCCAAACCTTCGGGACGGAAGGGACTGTACTGTATAAAGTAAGGAACGAGGTCCGGCTGATAGAAGTAGCCGGTATAAAAGTGGTGGTGAAGAAATTCAAGGTTCCCCATCTGATTAACCGGTTTGCCTATTCCTACCTCCGGAAAAGTAAGGCCCGCCGTTCTTACGAATATGCCATGATGCTGAAACAAAATGGCTTTGGCACGGCTGATCCCATCGCCTGTATGGAGTTTAAGCAAGGGGGACTGCTGGCAGATTCCTACCTCATTACTCTGCATTGCCCCTACAGCCGCGACTTCAACGAGTTTCGTGAGACACCGCTAAATGGCCGGGAAAATATTTTACGCGACTTTGCTCAATTTACAGCCCGTCTGCATGATAAAGGAATCCGCCATCTGGATTATGGGGGCGGTAATATCATGTTTGAACAGACTGACAACGGAACCGAATTCTGCCTCATCGACATCAACCGGATGGCATTCGGTAAAGTCGGTATAGAGAAAGGCTGTGAAAACTTTAAGCTACTCTATATGCTGGAAGATTCATTTCACTTTTTGGCAGAAGAATACGCTAAAGCCCGCGGCTTTGACACTGAAAAATGTTTTGAATTAATGAAACCCTACATTCGAAAAAACGGATAATATGAAGATATCAGGATTTACTTTTTTGCGAAATGCAATCCAGTTTGACTTCCCGGCAGTAGAATCCATCAAATCGGTACTTGATCTGGTCGATGAATTCGTCATTCGCCTCGGAGACAGTTCCGATGAAACCGAGCAGCTCATCCTATCCATCAATTCACCCAAAATAAAAATCATTCGTTGTAACTGGGAAACCTCCAAATACAATAAAAACGGAATGATTTACGCCCATGAAACCGATTTGGCCATGGAGGCATGCACCGGCGACTGGTGTTTTTACATTCAGGGTGATGAGGTGTTGCACGAAGATGCGATTCCAGTGATTCGCGAGGCCTGCGAGAAATACCTGGATGACAAACGAGTGGACGGTTTCCTCTTTAAATATGTACACATGTACGGTGACTATAAGCATTTTATCGATGCCCGTCACTTTGCCTATCCGCGCGAAATCCGTATTGTAAGGAAAGATTCCGAAATTCACTCCTGGCGCGATGCCCAATCATTCCGCCGGATACCCAATTTTGACAGGGAAGATTATTTCCAGGAAAAAGAGACCTATAAACTGAACTGTGTATTGCTCGATGCTTATATGTTTCACTACGGTTGGGCAAGAGACCCTCGCTGTATGGTAAAGAAACAGGCTCAGCAACTTGAAGTTTATATCGGAGCTCCAGTGGAACAGAAAGAAGAGTTTTATGATTACGGCAACATGAGCTATATGCCTCTCTATAAAGGTTCACAACCGGCCATCATGAAAGAACGCATTGAGAATATGAGCTGGGAAAAATACCTTCGTTACGATGGGCCCCGTATTAATATGAAAAAGAAATTCGGACTGAAATACCGCATCATCAACTTTATCGAAAACAACTTCCTCGGGGAAGGACAACGCATTGGCGGGTTTAAAAACTATAAGCTGGTAAAGTAAAGATCATATACTGATATTTAGTACAATATCAATACGGCTCTGATTGGATTTCTTCCGGTCAGGGCTTTTTTCTTGTTTATCGAAGCCATTCCTGTAAGGGAATGCTCTTTTCTTTTAAAGAAATCCTTATTTCCCTGAGGGAGATCCCTATCTAATTAAAGTAAAAACGAATTTCCTGTTTTAATAAGCTCTCTTCCTATTTGGAAATACCCTTCACCTAAAAGGAAATCCTCATATCTTAAAAGGAAACAGTCTTTTCCAGCAAGTCAATGAACATTTCCTGTTAGGAAATTGACAACTCCTCTTAGTTGAAGACCTTTTTCTGTTAGGAAATCAACATTTCATGTCAGGAAATGATCGTTGCTTGTTAGGAAATTGACATTTCCTGTAAGTCGAAACCCTTATTAGTGTTTAATTTTCCAAGGTTTTTCAAGGCAATAATTAAGCGAAATCGTCCTGTCGGATTCTTTACGAAAGTGTCAGGTAATTCTAAAAGAATTGTTTGTTTTTTCGCAATCAACCCGAAGTATCGTGGGAAGATACCTTAAGTCTAAAAAGGTTTAAAAACCAATCTGTTAATAATCAATAATTTCATTCACTTTAAGTAGGGTAAATCATTTCATACTCTCATTAGCGAGGAATATATTTGTAGTTTTGTCCGGCTTTTTTGAGCATTGGGATTGTCAAAGAACATTCAGAATTTTAGAACCATAGGTTTCTTCAGAAACTCCATTTACTATGAATTTAAAATAAGGGTGTTATTTTCGATAGTATTATTATTGTTATATAACCGGAATTTTATGACGTCAGTTAGTTGAACTATATAAAAGGGGAATGATGATTTTATAGTCGGTTTTCTTTAGCAATTCCTATTTGAGAATCAAAAGATCAAAGTAGATAGTCAGAAAATACATTAAATATAGAATCCTGTAAATATTATAACCTGAAATGCCCTCAGAGACAATTCTCCAAAAAACATTGGATTTCTTTCAGAAGCCATTCTTTACAAGATACAAATCATTGTTTTATATATGGCTGGGATCAGCTTTAACGCTGGCAATCATAAGAGTAGTTTCCCATAAACTACACAATAATTACCAGGTATATAAATATGTCTTCTGGAATATGATCCAGGAATTTCCGCTTTATAATCCCAGACCGGAGTTTTATAAGGATCTAAATCATTATGGACCTTTATTCAGCTATATTATAGCTCCTTTTGCTCTTTTACCGGATTATATAGGAGCACCATTGTGGATGCTGGCTTTAACTTCCATATTGTATTTCTCTATCAAAGACCTGAATTTAAAAACCTGGCAACATATTGTCATTTTCTGGCTTTGTCTTAATTCTCTTATTGGATCGCTGACTAATGTCCAATTTAATATTGCCTCAGTTGCATTAATCATTTATTCTTATACTCTAATTCGAAAAGAAAAGGATGTCTGGGCGGCCTTTGTCATCATGTTGGGAGTATTTGTAAAGTTATATGGTATCGTAGGATTTGCCTTCTTCCTATTTTCAAAGCATAAGCCAAAGCTGATTTTATGGAGTTTCATCTGGGGAGCTATCTTCTTTGCATTACCCATGTTAATCTCTTCACCGGATTTCATTATCAAACAATATGTTTGCTGGTTTCATGATTTGATTGCCAAAAATGGAATTAATAATACCTCACTAATGCAAAATGTTTCGGTCTTTGGCATGATCAAAAGAGTTTCGGGACATTATGAATGGTCTAACCTACCAGTATTGCTTGGCGGATTATTGATTTCGGCAATTCCTTACGTCCAGTTCAGAAAATACAAAGAAGAACGTTTTCAACTTCTTACACTTGCTCTGGTTCTGATTTTTACTGTAATCTTTAGTACTGGGAGCGAACCTAACACATATATTTTCGCCATTGTGGGCGCTGCCTTATGGTTTGTAATTCAACCCCGTCCATTTGACAAGATAGTTTGGATATTGCTTATACTTGTTATGTGGATTACCAGTTTTGGAAATTCATTTCTGTTTCCCCACAGCATATATCGAACTTATATTCTTCCATACGCTTTTCAGGTAATCCCCTGTGTCTTGATATGGTTGAGAATAGTTTACGAATTAATAGTTACTCCAACAAGGACACCTTCAAATGAAGCCATTAATAGCAATAGTCGTACCGGCTTATAATGAAATGAAAAATATCCCGGCTTTGGTTGAAAAGCTGGATGAGGTATTGGAGAATTCAAAATATGAATTCCGGTATGTTTTTGTAGATGACGGTAGTAAGGACGGAACAGCTTTCACGCTAAAAGCATTGGCGGAAAAGCATAGAAAAGTCTTTTACATCCTGCTTTCCCGTAACTTCGGAAAAGACGAAGCGCTGAAAGCCGGCGTGGATGCTTGTCATGATGCTGTTGCAGTCATTACGATGGATGCCGATTTACAGCATCCTCCACGATTGATTCCTGAGATGATAGCAAACTGGGAAGAAGGTAATGACATTGTTTATGCCTATCGAAAAGAAGCAAATCCTCATACATCATTTGCACATAAGATCTACTCAAAATGGTTTTACAAGTTAGCTAATATGCTTTCAGAAGTACAACTTGAGCAGGGCATTTCTGACTTCAGACTTATGGATAAGAAAGTGGTGGATAACTTAATCTCAATCGAAGAGAGCGGTTTATTTCTGCGCGGTTTGGTGAAGTGGGTCGGATACGAACAGAAGGGGATCGAATATATGCCCGATGAACGCTTCTCTGGAGATACGGCATACTCCAAAATAGCCTTGTTGAAGCTGGCTATCAAAGGGATGACGGCTTTTAGTGTGAAGCCCTTATATCTGGCGGTTTTTCTCGGTTTCTTCTTTTCATTGGCTTCTTTATTATACATTCCCTATGTGATTATTTCATTAATCATGAAGTTTTCCGTTTCAGGCTGGCCTTCTATAATTTGTACCATTGTTTTTCTCGGTGGATTACAGTTGATTATACTGGGTATTATAGGCATATATATTGGTAAAATATTTATAGAAGTAAAAGGGCGCCCGCAATACATTATAAAGACAAGTAATTTAGATATTCAACAGAAACTGTAGACGATGATATTTCTTAGTTTTGATATCGAAGAGTTTGACAATCTTTTCCCCTGCTCTCAGAATTTTACCTTTGAAGAACAAATGAGTGTCTCAAGAGCCGGAACTGCCCTGATACTTGATTTACTGAAACAAAAAGGAGTAAAAGCGACTTTCTTTTGTACGGCCAACTTTGCTCTTCATGCCAAGAATCTAATCCTACGAATGGTGGATGAAGGTCATGAAGTTGCGTCCCACGGATATTATCATAACCTGTTTAATCCCGGCGATAAAAAACGATCGAAAGAGGTGCTTGAAGAACTAACCGGACAAGAAGTGGTGGGTTTCCGCATGCCCAACATGATGCATGTCGATAATCAGGAGCTTCTGGACTGTGGTTTCAAATACAATTCTTCATTAAACCCCACTTGTTTACCGGGAAAATATAACAACCTCGGCTCTCCCAGAAGAATATTCAAAGAAGAAGGTATCTGCCAGATTCCGGCATCCGTGTCCCCACTCTTCCGGATACCACTTTTCTGGTTGTCACTTCACAACTTCCCATTAGCCCTTTACCGGTTATTATGCGATTGGACAGTCCGCAAAGACGGCTACATCAATATCTATTTTCACCCATGGGAATTTATGGATATCAAAGGGGGAAAATTCGATCTACCCGGAATTGTTACCCGAAACTCCGGTACAGCATTGGCGAAACGTTTAGAAGCAATCATTACCCACTTCCAGCAAAAACAGATTCCTTTCGGATGCCTTCGAGACTGCGAGTCTCTGTTCCTGAATAAATAAGTCTGCTCTTTTCATTTGATTTTTATCAGACGCTTGAGGGGATAATTCTATCTTTACCGAAAATTTTGGTATATGAATCTTCTTGACCTGATCAGAGCCCGGCAAAGTGACCGCGCTTTTGATGTTTCCCGCCCGATTGAGTTGGAAAAACTGGAGCGAATTCTGGAAGCCGGACGCCTGGCCCCATCGGCCTGCAACGCACAACCGTGGAAATTTATCGTGGTGAATGACCCGGAATTGAAGAATAAGGTTGCCGACTGCACTTCCAATCGTGTGCTCGGGATGAATCACTTTACCAAACAGGCACCAGTACATATCCTGATTGTAGAGGAAAGGGCTAATTTCACCTCGACAATCGGTAGTCTGGTGAAGAAGAAAGAATTCCCGCAAATCGATGTCGGTATTGCAGCGGCACACATTTGTCTGGCTGCCAAAGCAGAAGGAATCGGAAGCTGCATCATCGGCTGGTTTGATGAGAAAAAACTACGACCGTTATTGGGCATACCTTCTTCTAAACGCATTTTACTGGATATTATCCTCGGTTATTCTACTCAACCCTTGCGCGAAAAACAGCGTAAGAGTGCGGAGGAGGTGATTTCGTATAATAAATACTAGAGCTTTTACTTCATTCATTCCCTCAATCAATCATTCCCTCATTCCCTTATATATGATTCTCGGATACGACGCTAAAAGAGCAGCCTTCAATCGTACCGGACTGGGTAATTACAGCCGGTATGTGATTGAAATCATGTCTGATCTTCTACCGGAAGAGCAGCACCTGCTCTATGTTCCATCTGCAAAGAAAGCTCCGTTTCTGGAACCTTTGCTACAAAAGAAGCAGGTGATTCGTAGGAATCCTGATTCTTCAATTGGGAAGAAACTCTCAGCAGCATGGCGCACGAAGGGAATCGTAAAACAAATGCAGCGTGATGGCGTGGAGCTTTTTCATGGATTGAGCAACGAACTTCCCATCGGCATCCAACATTCCGGCATCAAATCGGTAGTGACCATTCACGACCTGATTTTCCT
>JAUZOF010000519.1 GCA_030706585.1 Bacteroidota bacterium | reverse complement strand
GCCATTGATGCCAATTGTATCTTGAAAAACTGTATTTTCAGATATGCTTCTTATTACAATTCCAGATCGGCCGTAAATATGGATAATGCATCACCCACTATTCAGAATTGCCGTTTTATAAATGGGTATAACGGCATCAAATGCAATAATACGTCGCTACCGGTCATCAGTAATTGCGACTTTAGCGGGACTGATCCAAACAGCGGTTATGCAGTACAAAACCTGTCCACTTCGAATACTGTGACTGCAACCAACTGTTGGTGGAACAGTGCCACCGGCCCGAAACACACTTCCAATCCTACCGGTATAGGAGAACGCGTTTCGGATAATGTCGTCTTTACACCTTACCTCACACAGGTGGTCAAGCCCGAACTGGGTGACGTCAGTATCAATGGCACCATCAATCCTTACGACGCATCGTTGATTCTGCAATATTTAGTATCCAATATTATATTGACTCCCAAGCAGATTGGCGTAGCCGATGTCAGTGGAAACAAATTCGTCACATCTTATGATGCTTCCATGATTCTGCAATACAATGTCGGCCTGATCAATTGGTTTGAAAAGAGCGCACTCAAAAGCGCCGTCATTGCCGACAACGCCTCCGTTTCATTCAGCGATATTATGCTGAATGCCGGAAAAGGAACCTTTACCATACCGGTACAGCTTACTACCGGCCTAAACGTAAGGTCACTGGATCTGAAAATTGCCTTTAATCCGGAGCATATCAGCCTGGTAAATATCGAAGCAGGAAAATGTTCAACCGAATTCTCATTTGCAAAAAGTGAAAATACAGGCAACGGGGAGATTGCGGTTTCCATAGCCTCTGCCTATGATTTGAATTTGCAGAATGAGCCGATTTATCTTGAATTTGCCCTGAAGAATGCTCAAATCAGCGAATCGACGATTGACCTGGCATCCGGCCTGGCCAATGAAACCAATCTGGCTTCAACTTCTCCGATGACCATTAACAGCCTAAAAGTTGCAACCGGACTACAATCGCCTTCGATAGCCAATGAACCGACCATCACGGTACAGGAAAATGCCGTTTGCATCGGCTTTAGCCAGCCGGAATCCGTTAATAACCTGAATGTTCAATTGACTGATATCACAGGTAAAGTTGTTTATTCAACCTTGATAAAAGAGCTGGCGACGGGAGTGAAGAATGTCTTTATACCATTGTCTGCCATAGGTGTACATCCGCAGGGTGTTTATATCATCCGTCTGCATTCTAATGAAATCTCAACCGATAAAAAGGTGCTGATAAAGTAGCCAGCCCCGGGTGAGCTAAGGCTCATCTCCGATTGGCATTTGATTAAAGAGTGATAACATTAAAATGCGACTACGATGAAAACCAACCATAAACACTCGCTGGCGGTTATCCTGTGGATAATTTGCGTCCAGCTATTTTCGTACAGCAATCTGACGGCGCAGACTGTCGGATTCAGCGTTGCAAGTAAAAATCCGGTGGAGAACGATACCTTCAACGTCGCGGTACGGGCCGATTCGGTACTGACGGGCCGGGGCATCTATGCCTTCAAATTAGGATTAAATTATAACTCGAATTACCTCGAATATCTGGGGATTGACTCCGTGGGTACGGTGATGAAATCCTGGAGCATTCCTACAGTAAACAGCCAAGCTGCCGGAACCCTGGTGATAGCCGGAGCGGGAGCATCGGCCCTGATGGGTAAAGGAAATATGTTTTACCTCAGATTCAGGGCAATCCAGGGCGGTTATACCTACATTCAGAATATTTCATCGGTGAGCTATCTGAATGAAGGTTCACCGGTCATGTCACTGAATTATGGGATAATCAACTGCTCTTCCATCCCCAAACCGGATATTTATCCCGACTACCAAACCTTGTTTGTTGGAGAAACCATGCAACTCTACGGTTACAGCGGTACTCCTCCTTATATATTCCAAACGGTGAATACCGCAGTGGCCACAACGACCAGTGCAGGTCTGGTAACGGCTGTTGGTCCGGGAACCACACAGGCATTCGTAACCGATAGCAAAGGGTATAAGAATTATACCTACGGAAACATTGATGTCCGCGCAGTTAAACTGAGTGTCATTTCCACCAATACATCTCCGCAGGATAGTTTTTATTTACCCATAAAAATTGAAATTGCACCGGGTACAATGATCTATTCCGGTAGTTTTGAACTGGCATTCAACAGCAGCCTCGAAGGCATTAAAGCAGCTGCCATTACCGGAGATTATAATATTTCGGTTCAGAATAATGCGCAGGCAAATCTTGTAAAGGTTTCATTTGCATCCGGTACAGGAATTACCGGCACGGGGATTTTGTGCAAAGTGTATATGAAAGCCATTAACAGTGGCGTCAATTCCGTGAACATCCAGAATGTACTTTGCAATGAAACGTTGCTTGCCCTGACCTATTCCGGAAATGTAACCACCGAGTGCAAGCCTTGTGTGAAGGCCACCGGCTTGTTGCCGGAAAATGGCAAGCAAAACCTCAATTCGACGGTTGACCTCTACTGGCAGCCGGCTTTGAATGCCAAATATTACAGTCTCTATTTGTGGGAACAGGGCACGACAATGCCGACAAGCCCATATTACAGTTATATTTATGGCACAAGCACCTGGCTGTATAACCTTGCTCCGGGAAAGACCTTCAACTGGAAACTGGTTTCTGTCAATGAGTGTTCGACTGCCGAAAGCGATGTGCAAAGCTTCTCGGTACGACCGATTCCCGATTTGACAGTGACCGATGTGCAGATGCCGGCCAGTGTGGAATCCGGAAGCGCCTTCACGCTTACATTTACCGTTAAAAATATAGGACAAACCACCACCGGAAGCAGTCTCTGGACGGATGCCGTCTATATGTCCACCGATTCGACGGGAAATTCCGGCATGAACTACATGGTGGCCAAATACAATATGGGGCCGCTGGCGGTCAACGGTACCTATACCCAATCCTATCCGGTGAGCGTTCCGGCTGAATACAGCGGGAAATATTACCTGTGGGTGAGGGCCGATAATTCCGGTTCGGTGACCGAGCTTTCCGAAAATAACAACCAATTGAGGGCTATAAATCCGATTACCGTCGAGCTCAAACCTTTTCCGGATATTCTGGTGAAAGATATAGCGGCATCGGCTACAGCCACACCGGGTGACTCATTGCAGATTACCTGGAAAGTCGGCAACATCGGTAACGCCTCGGCGTTGGGCGGATGGACGGAACGGATTTCATTGATTTCGAACTCGGGTGTGAGGGCGTATCTGAATCCGACCTACATCACGGTAACACGTGACCTGGCGGTAGGAGAGACCATCACCCGGACCGCGAAAATTAAACTACCGGAAGTCCCTCGCTTCTCGGGAAATGCTAAAGTCGAGAT
>JAUZOF010000518.1 GCA_030706585.1 Bacteroidota bacterium | reverse complement strand
CCGCCATAAACAAGGTCAAATTTTTTGAAAACTCCCGTACTCTGCCCTGCATATGAACTGAGCTTATTGATGGCCGAATCCAGTTCCGAGAAGAACGAGTAATAAACTTTTTGTTGTGAATCGTAATTTATGATAGCATCAGAAGATCCGTAATTGCTGTAAATAATCGGTCCATAATCATCCGTCACCCGGTGCATGGAAAAAATCTTCAGAACTGTTGCCCACGCATAAAAATTCGGATATTGTTTATCTATTTTTAAGCGCTGGAAGTTGAGAATTATAGGCATTACGTTCGCGTAATCGTTGTTCCAGCGATTGCTATACCATACAAATTTGTAGGTCAGGTTATTCCGGTTCGACATAAAAGGAGTCGGAGTAACCATGTATTGTGCAAATGCATCTCCGGTCAGGTTTTGCTCTACCTGTAAGTCTCCATAGATGGTATATATATATTGCTGTAAACCATAAAAATAATTGCCCACAATCATATTATCCTGCAACAGATCCTGCTGCGTTACACCGTAAGGATTGGTATTCGTCTCCTCAAAAGTACTGGTACAACTTCCAAGGATTAGTATCAACAGGGTTAAAAATAATATGTTGCGAATCTTTGCCACGGTACAACAATTACATGTTCAGTTTGAGATTAAATGCATAGCTTCTTACAGGAGGCAATCCGAAATTTTCCACAGCCTGTGTTCCATTACCTGTACTGATTGTCATGTTGGGATTCCCTGGTGCCTTTTTGTACAAGAAGAACAGGTTAGATGTAATCAATGAAAGTGTAAGATCTTTGAACCATCGGGTTTTTGCCTTATTGAAGGTAAATGTATATCCTAACGCAGCCTGACGCAAACGTACATTAGTAGCATCATAAACGTATTGCTCCATTATACCTCCGCGACCTGCCGTTCCCGTATAATATTCCTTCGCATCGACCATTCCCGACCAGGGCGTACCATCGGTCATTACTCCTGACACATAAACCCCTCCCGCGTTTCTGGCATCCGCTGTAACCTTGGTAACTCCATTGCGATCAAGATAAGCCTGCGTCATTGAAATATACTTACCTCCAAACTTACCATCGACAATGAAACTAAACTGAACATTCTTATATGCAAACTTATTATTCCATCCCAACATCCAGTCCGGATTCGCATTCCCTACTTTTTTTTCTATAGTTGTTTTGACCGGTACATGACGATCATCAAGCACAATATTGCCTTTCGCGTCACGAACATACGCAAACGTATAAAGATCTCCCATCGAGCCTCCGGTCACTACCTTCATATCATAACCTTCTCCTCCTCCCGGAATGGTATAAAAACCTGTTAGCTGGTTACCCAATGTTGTAATTGTATTATGGTTAGAACTAAAGTTCACAATTGAGTTCCAGGTAAACGTTTTGTTTGACACCGGTGTTGCATTCATGGTAATCTCAACGCCCCTCGTACGAACATTCCCCGCATTGACATAATATGCAGTATATCCTGACCCTGATGGCGCCTGCAATTGCAGATACTGATCGCGGTTTTCAATCTGATAACAGGTAAAATCTATACCCAACCGGTTACTAAACAGCCTGAGTTCCAAGCCAGCTTCATAATTATCTGACATTTCAGGCTTCAGTTCCGTAAACGATTTAACAAAACTACCGGTATAGCCGTTGGACGAAACACTACCGGTCACGTTGGTCATAAACGACGGAATCTCGTTACTGACTTCTGCAAATGAAGCTCTTATCTTAGCAAAACTAACAAATTTAGGTAGTCTTAGCATCTGACTCATGATCAAAGACACTCCGATCGAAGGGTAAAAATAAGCCAGATGTCCTGTAAACGCCAATGATGAAGCCCAGTCATTACGTCCGGACAAATCCAAATACAACAATCCTTTGTAACCCAGTGATATATTTCCAAAAACTGATTCTTTAGCAATCCGTGATGAAATCGTTTGGGAGTTATTAAATGCTAATAGAGACGCTATGTTCTGTATTGTAAAATTATTGACGATAGTCAGCCCGTAAACATTGCTATCTATATAAAGTCCATCACCCACTACTTTCTTCTGATACGCAGCACCTAATACAGCATGAAGGTCTATATTTTTAGAAATCGGGTTATCAAATGTCAACAAAACATCTCCGTACGCCTGCCAACTGTTGAGGTTAGAGTAAATATAACGGCCGTTCTCACTCACCAGCACAGGACTGGAAGTAGCTTTCGCCTTCATTTCATACAGTTGATTGGTATAATCATAGTTGCCTCGTGCAGAAATTGTCACCCCCTTCCTCAGATTATACTTCAGAGTAATATTACCTATTATTCGTTTCGTTTTTGTATCATCCGGATCATTGTTCAATATCCAGTAAGGATTCATCTCTCCTTCTGCATTACCCGTTATCGGCCAGTTTTGAGCCATTATATTACGGGTTGTATTTAGTTTCTGATAATTATTCTTGTAATATGTAAAGTCGAGTCCCCTGGGAAAATTATACAATCCCAAAAGAGGGTTCCAGTAATACCCGTTTAGTATAGTATTATGAAGGCTTTCGGTTGTCAGCATCACATTGGAAGAAATCGAGAGCCGATTTTCGAGGAATGCCGAAGTTTGACGAAAACTGACATTGTTCTTCGCATAGCTGTTGGTAGGCATTACGCCCGAGGAGAATGCATTGCCATAAGAAAAATAAGTCGTCATTCTGTCATTACCTCCGCTCAAAGCAATACTGTTTTGAATTGTGGTCCCTGTATTAAAAAACTCTTTGATTATATTCTTGTAATTTCCTTTTGCACCCCAACTGTCATCCGCACCTAATGAAGTTTGACCATATTCATACTGTAAATGAGGATATTCTGAAACAGATGTAAACTTAACACCTGAATTCAGTGTGATTTTAGAAATTCCTGCTATCCCTTTTTTTGTGGTAATCAGAATTACTCCATTTGAACCCTGACTACCATAAAGAGCCGCTGCATTTGCTCCTTTTAGGGTATTCATGCTTTCAATTTCGTCAGGATTAATATTTGATAAACCATCACCACTGTCACGACCGGAATAAAATCCATACGGATCTGAAGTCTGGTAATTAGATACCGGAACCCCGTCAATGACAAATAGAGGTTGGTTGGTTGATGTAATGTTTTTTGGTCCTCTTAAAGTAATTTTGGTTGAACCTCCGGCGCCTGATTCACTTTGTAATAAGTTAATTCCTGACACTGTTCCGCTCAAGCTTGAAGCCAGATTCATATCTCTTCCTTTTGATATTTCATCTGCGTCAATGGATTGAGATGAATAAGGAAGTGATTTTTTATCTCTTTTAATATCCAGTGCCGTTACTACCACTTCACCCATTTCCCGGTCATCTTGCTGCATTT
>JAUZOF010000517.1 GCA_030706585.1 Bacteroidota bacterium | reverse complement strand
TCAGCCGTTGCTTGGGAGAGAAAGGAACCTTCTCAAAAAGGCTCACCAGCATATTGAAGTCATAAGCTGTCATCACTTTTGCGGCCAACCAATAGTTCCATGAACCTTCTTTTTCTGACTGACTAATCACCTGTTTCAAATCAGGTAAAGCCCCTGCGTAAATTGATTGCCAATAACGTGAGAAATAGGAGTTACTATTCGTCATATTATACTGGTCAATAGTAGCATATTGCTGTGAGTTGGTATTTTGAGCATATTGCTGAGACCAAAGAGCTGTCACCAATTGCACATCGCATCCCAAAATGGATGCAGACCAGGTTGTGCCTGATGCAAATAAAAGAGGGGTAGATGCCTGAGCCGGGTAGCTCGGATCTCTGTTAATATCCAAATAATCGGTACAAGCAGTAAAGAGAAGAGCTGAAAGCACCAACCCCAAGCTGTAGTTTATAATTTTTTTCATGAGTTTCTATATTATTGATTAGAAATTAACCTTAAGAGATGCTCCTATATTACGTACAGATGGAGCTGCTGAGAACTCACCAAAGTTTGATGTAATGTCATTCCCGAAGTTCGATTGATCCGGATCCACAAAATTGTTCTTAGCGGAAGTCCACATCAATAAGTTCTTACCAATTATACTTAGCTGTGCATCTGTAATTGGTGTTTTCACTAACCATTTTTTGGGGAAATTGTAACTCAAAGAAACCTCTCTCAGTTTAACATAGGTTCTAGGAAGTACACTGTTGCTTTCCATTCCTTTGTTAGACGAAGAGTAATTCCAATAGCTAAGGATACCACTCGTAGTCGTAATAGGAATATCATTTTCAGCATATACCCCTGCCGTAATTTCTCTTACCGAATTCGGAACCAAGAACGGCTGACGGTTGTTGAACATAGTGTTGGTTCCGTTCCCATTCCAATCAAGCATGCGAGCTGTATTGCTATAGAAATAACCACCCTGACGATAATCGAACACAACATTAAGCGTCAAAGCCTTATATCTCCAAGCCGAAGTAAAGCCCATTGTAAAGTCAGGTGTGGATGAACCAATTGTGTTGTATTCGCTTGAAAGAATCTGAGGAATACCATTAGATGCAACTACTGTTTTTCCATAATAAGGAGAACTTGCGTCTGTAACCGTTCTCATTTTAGGAACCTGGAATACACCAACCGGTTGTCCTACAATCATCATATAAGTAACATCATAAGCACCGTACCATTGGTAGTTTGTAACGTTATCCCATAATTCTTTCACCAAACTCCAGTTCTTTGCAAAAGTAACTCCCAGTTCCCACTCGAAATCTTTATTTTTCAAAGGAGTGCCAGATAAACGGGCTTCAATACCCTTATTGTTAAGCCAACCCACGTTTCTTACTTTACCGGTAAAACCGGATTCGGGAGAGAGGGCGGCTGTAATAATTTGATTTTTGGTATCACGATTATACCAAGCCAAATCCAATCCCAAGCGATTTTTGAACATCTTCAAATCCATCCCAAATTCGATTTCAGTCGTAATTTCAGGTTTCAAATTCTGATTATAAATAGTGTTCGACAAAGTTAAGCCCGAAACACCCGACAAAGGCATGTATAGGTTCCCAAAGCCCAGAGCTATCTGAGATTGAAGATATTTACCATTCGTTAAATACACATTGGCATCGTTACCGGTCTGACCAAGACCTGCACGCAATTTCAAAAAGCTTATTGGAGTAGTGCTAAGGGCTTTAATAGCGTCAGACAAAACAACCGAAGCATTTACACCTCCATAGAAATAACTGTTTTTACCAACTGGCAACGTTGAAGACCAGTCATTTCGGGCAGACAAGCCAAAAAAGGCCCAATCTTTATAAGAAATATCACCCTGTGCAAAAACACCAATCAATCTTCTTTTTTGAGAAGGGTAAGTTACATTTGCAGGAGGATTGATAGTAGCTGCATTGGTTCCATTGTTCAGATTGTACCAATTTGGAACATCCAGTGCTCCTTGATAAGCATCCAGTTCGTATCTGTTACGTTGATTCAAGTTCCAGCCAGCTGTTCCTGTCACACGGAATGCAGAACCGAGAGCATAATCAGCCGTCAACATCGTTGTTGCATCCAACTGACCTGATCTTACATTATCTTCTTCATAGTTGCCCGGGATAGATTTCGAAGAAAACTGCATTGCCCATCCAGAAGCAGATTGGTTCACCTGCGCTGACCAACCTCTCGTTAATGAGTTCGTAAAATCGGCACTCATGCGAGATACCGCTTTTAATCCCGGCATCACATCATAGCTTAATTCAACTTTACCAAAAACACGATCATCCTGATATACACGTTGGTTATTTGCTATAATCCAGTATGGATTTTGAGCATAGCCCGTGTAGAAGTTGTCAAGATTATTATAAGGATTATTATAATCTTTCAATTCGAGATAGCTGATATTAACAGGCGTTTGAATAATATCCTGAGCCATAGTTGCGCCGGTAGCACCACCCTGACCGCTTCTCACGTTACGAATGTCTTTTCGGATATAGTTAATATCCATTGAGGCATGGAACTTTTTATAGTTTGCATCACCACGAACAGAGAACGTATTTCTGTTATATTTGTCCACATTGGTAGGGAGAATTCCATCAGAGCTCAAGTTACCATAGGTGAAAATAAATGAAGCAGCCTGGTTTCCGGCTGTAATACTCAAATTATTATTCACTTCAAGTCCATTTTCATAAAAGTTTCGCAAGTTATTTTTTACATATGCGAAAGGACTTACACGCTGTGTTCCTGTAGAAGAATAGAATCCGTTAGCATCCAGAGGAGCACCCCATTTACGCATCATGCCATCTAAAGCCGGACCCCAAGATCCGTTTTCACCCAAACCTGGTTCAGGAGTTCCTGCCTGGTTTAAGGTTGGCCAACCTTGCCCAAAGCGATCCTGGAATTGAGGTACTCGCAGAACATTTGAAATAGAAGCCGTTCCACTATATGATACTTTAATTTTAGAATCTTGTGTTCCACGTTTGGTAGTAATCACAATCACACCATTTGCAGCACGTGAGCCATAAAGAGCTGTAGCAGAAGCTCCTTTTAAGACCGTTACAGAAGCAACGTCATCGGGATTGATGTCACCTGCCTGATTACCAAAGTCGACTGCTTGGCTTGTCCCGCTAGAACCCATGAACGAGTTCTGAATAGGCATGCCGTCTACAATATACAGAGGCTGGTTGTTGTTGAAGGAAGTTACACCACGGATAATTACCTTTTCGGAGGTTCCTGTACCACCAGAACTTGAAATATTTAAACCTGCAACTTTCCCTGTAAGACCATTGGTCACAGAGGTTGGTGTAGCTCGGTTAAGATCGTCGGCCTTTACCGTAGATGCTGCATAGCCCAAGCTCTTT
>JAUZOF010000516.1 GCA_030706585.1 Bacteroidota bacterium | reverse complement strand
TTTCGGATATGTTCCTTCCTGTATCGGGTGAAGTCCTGGAATTGAATCCTGCTTTGGAAGACCAACCGGAACTGGTAAACAGTGATCCGTATGGTGAAGGTTGGATTGTAAAGATTGCAGTTAATGATACAGCTGAACTGGATAGCCTGCTTTCAGCCGAAGAGTATATGCAGCTTATTGCAAAATAATATATGGATACTCCGGTAGTGAGTATCGGATGAAGAATTTTTCTATAATTCGTAACCCAAAACCAAAACAAGAAAATGAAACCCGTTATCAGTATTATTATGGGAAGTACTTCTGACCTGCCGGTAATGTCAAAGGCAGCGGAGCTTCTGAATGATTTTGAGATTCCATTTGAAATAAACGCACTTTCAGCTCACCGCACTCCGGCTGAAGTTGAGGTATTTGCCAAAGGTGCACAAGAGAGAGGTATTAAAGTGATTATTGCAGCAGCCGGTATGGCGGCTCACCTTCCGGGAGTAATTGCTTCGATGACTACTCTTCCGGTTATCGGAGTGCCGATTAAGGCGTCTTTAGACGGTATGGACGCATTGCTTGCCATCGTTCAGATGCCTCCGGGAATTCCTGTAGCTACTGTAGGAATCGACGGTTCATTGAACGCAGCGATTCTGGCGGTTCAGATGATTTCAACCGGTGACGAAATGCTTCAGGAAAAACTGGCGCTTTACAAAGAGGGCTTGAAAAAGAAAATCGTAAAAGCAAACGAAGAGCTCAAACAGGTACACTACAAATTCAAGACAAACTAATAGCAAAGCCTTCGGGAATTTTCCGAAGGCTTTTTATTTGCCCAAATATAAATAGGAGTGAGGCTCCGTTAATTCACGTGAATAAAGGAGATCGAATGGTTCAGAATCAAATATTAATGGCTAAGTTTGTTGGGTTATTTAGAATAAGTCTATTATGATAGTATTTCGTCCGGTCACCATAGACGATAGAGATAAGATCCAACGCTATACAAAAGGAAAGGGAAGCCGCCTCTTGAACTATAGTTTTGAAGTGCTTTTTTTATGGAGAGATGTATGTGATTTTGAAATTGCCGAGAAGGACGGTTTTTTATTGATAAAGACATTTCATCATAACCGTCACTACTTTTTATTTCCTTTGGGAGAAGGAAACTTGAAGCAAATAATTCTCGATCTGGTTGATTATGCACGCTCCCGATGTGCCTCTTTTCAGATGTTTCAGATTCTACCGGAGCAAAAAGAGAAAATTGAGACGCTTTTTCCGGGCTGTTTTTCTTTTGAACCTACCCGTGATGAGTTTGAGTACTTATTCGAAAGTGAAAAGCTGATTTCTTTACAGGGAAAAGCTTTGCAGCCGAAACGAAATCACATCAATGCATTCGAGAAACAATACGACTGGTCATTTGAAGAAATAACCCTTTCCAATATGGTTGATGCATTGATGTTCAGTCACCAATGGGATATGGAAATGGATGTCTCGCTGGATAGTCCTTTGAATATGGAGATACAGGCTTCTATGATTGCATTCGAAGCTTATTTCTGCCTTGGCCTGGATGGGGGGATTCTTCGTGCAAATGGAGAAGTTGTTGCAATATCTTTGGGGTGTCCGATTGCTGAAGATACTTATCTTGTCCTCTTTGAAAAGGCTGATAATAAAGTTCGGGGCGCTTATCCGATGATTAACCGTGAGTTTGCCCGCCGATTTTGCTCAGAATTCCGTTATATAAACAGAGCTGAGGATAATGGTGATGAAGGTTTGCGCAAAGCCAAACTTTCCTACCATCCTGACGTTTTGCAGGAGGTATTCCGCATGACCTTAATAAATAAAAGCAACTGATTAACGCTACGTGTTATGGTGATTCGAAATGCTATTCCCAACGATTATGAGAGTCTGAAAGCTCTTTGGCAGGTTGCTTTCGGTGATCAAGAATTCTATATTGAAACATTTCTTCGTAACAAATGGAAGGGAGACAACTGTCTGGTTGTGGAAGAAGAGGGGAGGATAGTTTCTATGCTTTTTCTTTTGCATGCCGAAATTATCACTGAAGGAAAACGTTCTGTAGCATGGTACATTTATGCCTGCGCTACCGCTCCTGATTTTAGAGGAAAGGGATTGATGCGGTTGTTGCTGGAAGAGGCTTATCAGGAGGCAATTTCTCAGTCTGTTTTTGCTTTGTTGTTGGTTCCTGCTTCGGAAGAGTTATTTCGGTATTATGAGAACGCTGGTTTTCGTCGATTGTATAAAAAGCCACTTTCAACCAACGAATATTTGAATTATAACAGTTATACTAAGGTTTCCGGCCAACAATTAGAACGAGTCTTGGTGCGACGCGATACAATTCTTAACCGCGAACTGGATGTGTGTTGGGATTTTGAACATCTGGTCTTTGCTGCTGGAGGTTCAGTTAGTACGTATTTGACTAAAGACGGTTATCTGATTGAAGAGGGGCTTAATAATGAAAGGCGGATTATAGAGCAACTCCCCGAAATGCTTGAGAAAACAAGCGATGAAGACTATGCTATGATCCGCTTCTGCGAATACTACGACCGAAGCAATCTTGACCATTCACCTTATTTTAATCTTGCGTTGGACTAAGATACACGAACTTATAATATTTAATTCCTTTGTCAGAGGTATTAACCTTTACTTTTAGTGGTACACTTCTTCCGGTTTTGCTAAATGAGATAAGGTTGAAGGAGGCGTAAGTATTAATTATATAGCCTTCCGTGTCACCATTCTTAGAATGTCGGAGTTCCAGGTAAAGTGTGTCGTTCGCCGCTTTTGTATAATAGAAAAGAGCGATTCCGTGTTGTTTACTATTGTATTCAAACCCTAGTCTGAAGTTTAGCCAGTCCCCGCTTTGCCAGACGCTCTCTATATATAACGGGTCATCGCTAAAATTAGAGCTAAGTGGTTTAATCGCGGCTGTATTTATGCTTGATGCCGAGTTCGTATTAACAGAAAATGAACGGGCTCCGATTTTCTCCTCGATATTATAATTAAGTAAAACCCTGCTGCCGGTCGTGTATTTTGACGCAATTGAAGTCATAGGGAATAGCTTGTCCAGATTATCAAGTCTGAAAAAACGAATATTGCTGGAGTCTTCTATGGTAGCCAGATCCAATCGAAAATCCCCTAATCCGTAATCAACGTCCTCCTTCTTGCACGAAACCAAAACTGCAAAAAAGCCAATAACTACGAAAAGAATTCCTCGGGTTCTCATTTTAATCCTGTTTGAGCTTACAAATATAATGATTTAACCTTATTCTTGGGCGCACCCCTCCTGTGGTTGGGTCGGGCTATCCGCTGCTATCCCTCGCGCGGAGGTTACCTACAATATCGACGATACCCCACCCAACCTCCAAGGTTTTCAAAACCCTGGAGGTTTTATAT
>JAUZOF010000515.1 GCA_030706585.1 Bacteroidota bacterium | reverse complement strand
TTGCACAGACTGGCAAGTACCAGCTCCAGGTCACTGTTAATATCCTGGCTCCGGCTGATAATATTACTAATATTAAACAGGAATGTCAGATCCGACTCCGCGTAACATTCCCTTTTCATACGATCACAATACATACCTAATACCTATTTAAGAGTTGTCATTTTGTCATTATTCAATGCAAAGGTATGATATTATGTCAATTTACAAACGGTTTTTGTGTTATATATCTCATTTACCATGGTAAATAGTGATAAAAACAACACACCTCTTGATTTTTGCTTACAATTCAGCGTAGAACAATTCTAACTCAGAAGGATAAATTTCACGTTTTTGCTGACGGGCAGTCTCGTGAATCCGATTCATAATCAGGGCGATTTCTATAGGTCTCAGGTTAATGTTCCTTTCGGCAAAAAAATGAATCACGGCAGCTTTGCCTGAGTGTTTACCGAAAATATTAAAAGAAGTTTCTCGTCCCACCATTTTTCCGTCGAATGCCTGAAAAGCGGTCGGGTCTTCCAGCGTGCTGCGGGTATGCACACCCGATTCGTGACTGAAGACCCGCTTTCCGGTAATGGCTTTGCCTTCGGGAATAGGACGCTTGGATATATTGGCGACATATTCGCACAATTCGCTGATAACGGGAGTGGAATATTTGTGGCACCGGAAGGCTGTTACCAGAGTCATGACAACCTCTTCCAGGGCGGAATTACCGGCACGTTCACCGAGGCCGTTCACCGTTACGCTCAGGTTTTTGGCTCCGGCTTGCCAGGCGGAAACCGTGTTGGCAGTAGCCATTCCCAAATCATTATGACCGTGAAAATCGATTGCCAGACCGGGAATTTCGTCTTTTATCTGACGTATCAATTCCATTGTGGATAGCGGAGTAAAAACCCCTACCGTATCAGCAATACGAACCCGACAAACCCCTTCAGCTGCTGCAATCTTAAAATACTCCATCACCCGACTACGATCAGCCCGACTGGCATCCTGTGCTCCTACACTTACAAATTCGAATGATTGACGGGCATAGGCGATCAGGGCGGGCAATTCTTCTTTGACCCAGCTCCAATCTTTATGGATGGTTTTCAGTTGTATATCGGATAGTGGAAATGCGATATGAATACCTTGTGCTCCGGTGCTGGCACAAGCATCAATGTCCTGGCGAAGAGCACGACTCCAGACGGAAATACGGCAATTGAGATTTAATCCGACTATGGCACGGATGGTCTCTATCTCTTCTTCACCCATGGCGGGTATTCCGGCCTCTATTTCATCCACTCCAAGAGTATCGAGCAGGCGAGCCAAGTGTATTTTTTCATTATGTGTAAATACGACTCCCGGAGCTTGTTCTCCGTCACGAAGGGTTGAGTCGATGATGCGGGGCGGTGTTATAGTTGTTGAATGTGTCATAGTCGTTGTTGTTTGGGGATGAAAGGAAATAGCGTTTAGACAAAAGATCAAAGACATCAGACTTTTGGGTCCAACATCTTGGTTCTTATGTCTTCGATATTATGTCTGGAATCTAAAAAAACAGATTAAGGCATCCCGTTTGACGAAAGATCAGAATATAACAAATGACAAATGACAATCCTCTCTCAAACTTTTTTACAACTCTAATCTTTTTCCGAAAATCTCCCAAAAACTTCCGTCCGGGGATGCCTAATCTGTCACAGAATCAAACCACGTATTTTGAATTTCCGGTACAGAGATACCGGGTAATCGGTATGCGAAATTATTTAGCGATAAGATATTCCTCTACAGCTTCGTCATTTTCCAAAGCATCGAGAATTTCCTCCAATCTGTCTTCGGTAACTCCACCATACCAGAAGTTATTGGGCTGAATAACGACTACAGGTCCCTGGCTACATACGCTAAGACAAGCAGTGGTAGTTACTAAAGCATCGATGCCGCGATCGCCGCATCCTTCGCTAATCATTTGTACAAATGAAGTTGCTCCCTGTTTGTTACAGAATCCCTGAGCATCTCCGGCAACCCGGTACGAGTTGCAAACCATAATCATGTAATCGGGCTTTTGCATAATCTTTTATTTTTATATTGAAGAGACACACGGCTGTGCGTCTTTACTGATTTTTAAATAGTAATCAGGACCTTCCCCCTCGGGGAAAAGGAGGAAGGCTGATCATCTGAAAAAAGAACTCGGAGTGTGGCGCTACAGAGAACGCCAATATATATAGTGATAGTGAATTCAAAATCATCCGCAACCCATGCTGTTGCCGCGACAAGATTCACCACACTTGGCAAAGTCTGATTTGCAGAGCGTTTTCAACGGTTTATTGAGGTAAACGGCGTCAAGACCTGAGTCAATCAATCCGCTCATTTGGATTACCCGCACACCATTATTTTGGAGAATGGTGGATGGTTTTTCACCGACTCCGGCAACCAATACAGCCTGGCAATCATAGAGTACATCTGTTGCTATTTTCTTCCAACGGTCATCACCGCCACCTTGGGGAGGAGTTGCCCGTTTTTCAATGAACTTGTAGCCGTTTTTCGTTTGCTCGAAAATGTGCAGATGTTTCGCTTCTCCCAGGTGAAGGTTTACCAACAGACCTTCGTGAGTCGCTACCGCTACGTTTTTGCGCTCTTCGCTTTGGTTGACAACCAGCGCTGAGAATTGCTTAATCATATCCATAGCTTCGGTCAGGTCTTTGCCTAGCAATCCGGCAGCATCGGCACGACAGCGGGCACAGTGTCCCATCGGTTTGATGTATTTGGAGATTTTAGCTTTGATCTCTTTCATCATCTCTTTGGATGGCTCTTCCAACTCTTCGAAAGCAGTATTGGCTGTCGGATACATCGGGATACAGTTCATCGTGTCGGCTCCCATTTCCGCCATTTTCTTAGCCAACTCTTCGATGTCCTGATCGTTTACGCCGGGGATAATCACGGTATTGATCTTGACCATCATACCTTTCTCCTTAAGTTTTTCTACACAATAGAGTTGCTTTTCCAAAAGAAGTTTGGCGCCTTCTATTCCACGATAAACTTTCTTGTTATAGCGCACCCAAGAGTATATTTGAGCCAGAGTCTCGACATTCAGCGAGTTTATGGTAAGAGTTACGTGAGAAACGTTCAGTTCGGCAATGCGGTCGATGTGCGGAGCCAGATCCAGCCCGTTGGATGACAGGCAATAGATCATTTCAGGGTGCTCTTTTTCGATCAGCTCGATGGTGCCGAGAGTTTCTTCCGGATTGGCAAACGGATCCCCAGGGCCGGCGATACCAATTACGCTCAGGTTGGGAAGTTTCTCCATCAGGGCATTGGTGTACAGCGCCGCTTGTGCAGGAGAAAGCACCGAACTGGTTACGCCCGGCCGACTTTCATTGACGCAGTCGTGCTTGCGATTGCAGTAATTGCACTG
>JAUZOF010000514.1 GCA_030706585.1 Bacteroidota bacterium | reverse complement strand
TGACCAGGAAAAATGTGCTAATGGTGGTTGCTATACTGCTGCTATTGTTTTCCGGGCTGTATAATCTTATCTCAACTATATTTAATCTTACTACGAAAGATACGGAAGTCTGAATGGTAAAGCTCAGGCTTACTGGCAGGCAATCAGAAACCGTGCCGGCGTTGATCCTGACTTCAATAAAACAATTGCTGCGACAGACATGTCACAGGAAGCAAAAAATGACTGGGGTGCTTATTCGGCAGGTAGTTTTGTTGACAAAACCCTGTACAATATTCGTCGTGAACGCCGATGCGAAATGATGGCTGAAGGTTTGCGATGGATGGACCTGAAACGCTGGAGAGCATTGGATCAGATGATCACAACTCCATACCACATTGAAGGCTTTAAGCTTTGGGGACCAATGCAAAGCTGGTATGCCACTGGATCTCTGAAATATGGTATTGGCGATGCAAGTAACGTTTCGTCTCCGACATTAAGTCAGTATTTACGTCCTTACGAAATGACCACAACATCATTGGCTTACAATGGATACAAATGGGCTATGGCTCACTATCTGAGTCCTATTGCCATTCAGCATTTCCTGATCACCTCCAAGGATGGTTCGGATGTTACTACATCTCCGATTTACCAAAATCCCGGATGGTCAACAACTGCTAACACCGGAGCTCTAAATTAATCCGGCAGTCAAAATTATTGCTTAATTAGGTTTAGTTCAACCCATCCTGGGTAAAGCTCAGGATGGGTTTTTATTCTTATTTTCAGTTAAT
Source organism: Bacteroidota bacterium (assembly GCA_030706585.1). Classification (GTDB taxonomy): domain Bacteria; phylum Bacteroidota; class Bacteroidia; order Bacteroidales; family UBA7332; genus CAXXIC01. The sequence goes on along the minus strand of JAUZOF010000514.1, from coordinate 2,619 downwards.
AGATTATCTATCAAGCATTTTTATTAACAAGAAATACCCCCTGAAGCATGAAATTCAAACTAATTATTCTAACGTGCCTTTTTGTTGTATTTGCTCATACATCCAGTGCTCAGCTATCATTTGGTGACCCAGTAAAAATCAATACCAATTGGCAGTTTCATTTAGGAGATTGTGACGCACTCAAAGCCGATCCTTCAATTTCATGGAGAACACTTAACTTGCCTCACGACTGGAGTATCGAAGGAGAATTGAGCCCTTCTTTGGCAAGTTGTACCGGCTATTTGCCGGGTGGAACAGGATGGTATAAAAAAGAGATGGAAATCCCGGCAAAGAAAGCCGGCAAGAAAGTCTACCTCTATTTTGAGGGAATTTATAATCACAGTGAAGTTTACATCAACGGACATTTGCTTGGCAAACGTCCGAACGGGTATGTTTCCTTTGCCTACGATGCCACCCCTTTCATTCGTTTCGGAAGTAAAAACACGATTATCGTCCGGGTGGACCACAGCAAATCCGCCGACTCCAGATGGTACACAGGATCGGGAATTTATCGGAATGTCTGGCTGATTTATGCCAACCCTGTACATTTCGCACAATGGGGAATTACCTGTGAAACAAAAAAATCGGATACAAAAGAAGCCCTGCTTAAAATCAAATCTGCAATAGAAAATAGCTCTCGAAGCATTGCAAATCTTATGCTAAATATCCGATTAATCAATAAAGAAGGCAAAGCTGTTGCAGATAAGTCAGAAAAGATAGTTATTGCCCCCAAAAATCATAAAACCGACACCATCGATCTGAAGATTGAAAGTCCTGACTTATGGAATCTTGACCGTCCATATCTTTATACGTTAGAAGTCTCTATAAAAGAAGGTAATAAAATCATCGATCAAACGACCATCCCCGTCGGAATCCGCAATTTCATTTTCAATCCGAACAAAGGGTTTGCATTAAACGATAAATGGATGAAACTGAAAGGAGTTTGCATCCATCATGATGCAGGAGTATTGGGCGCTGCCGTTCCGAAAGAGGTCTGGGAAAGACGACTTACTACACTCAAACAAATGGGATGCAATGCTATTCGATTGAGTCATAACCCACAGGCACCGGAGTTGTATGATTTATGCGACAAGCTTGGATTTCTGGTTATGGATGAAGCTTTCGACGAATGGGAATCCCCAAAACGCAAGTGGCTTACTGGCTGGAATAACGGAACACCGGGGTATGAAGGATCTTATGAGTTCTTCAACGAATGGAGCGAACGTGATTTACAGGACATGATATGCCGCGACAGAAACCATCCGTCCATATTCGCCTGGAGTATTGGCAACGAAGTGGACTATCCAAATGATCCTTACACTCATCCCATTCTGAACGGAGCTACTATCAATCAACCAATGTATGGAGGCTATATGCCGAATCATCCTGCTGCCGAACGCCTCGGCTCCATTGCCAAACGATTAGCCTCGATTGTAAAGAAATACGACACATCCCGTCCTGTAACGGCCGCTCTTGCTGGAGTTGTCATGTCAAACGAGACCGAATATCCTGCAGCATTGGATATTGCCGGGTATAACTATACAGAAAACCGCTATGCTCAGGATCATCAAAAGTATCCTAACCGTGTCATTTTCGGTAGTGAAAACGGACAAGGGCTAAATGAATGGAAAAGCGTCAGAGACAACGATTATATTTTCGGACAATTCCTATGGTCGGGCATTGACTATTTGGGGGAAGCAGGAACCTGGCCTTCGAGAGGACTCGGAACAGGGCTGCTCGATTTTTCCGGATTCATGAAACCCTGGGCATATTTCCGACAATCCCTGTGGAGTTCCGCTCCTATGATTTACATAGGAACACAACGAATTTCAAAAAGCAAAGAAGCACGTGATCCATGGCATGTATGGAATTACCCTACAGGAGATTCAGTCAGAGTGGTCTGTTTCACAAATACAGCAAAAGCCCAACTACTTTTGAACGGGAAAACCATTGGAAACAAGCAGGTTTACAATGATCAGACAGGAACTATTACATGGAATATTGCTTATCAGGATGGAAAGCTGGAAGCTGTAGGCTATGACAAGAGCGACAATCCTGTGTGCCGGGATAGCATTATTACTGCACAAGCTCCGTATGCCATTATTGCGAAAGCGAACACAAACTGCCTTAATGTCGATCAAAATCTGGCACAGATTGAAGTTTTGGTTGTTGATAAGAATGGCAATCCGGTCACATTGGCCGAAAATGAAATTACTTGTAAAATAAGCGGCAATGTAGAATACTTGGGTATGGAAGCCGGTAATAACCGGGATGTGACAAATTATAAGAGCAGCACAAGAAAAGTTTTTCATGGAAGGCTCCTATGCTACATTGAAAGCCAAAATAAAAAAGGGAAAGCCATCATACAATTTACATCTCCCGGACTCCTATCGGCTAAATCAGAACTCGAAATCAGGTAACTCAGAACGCCAATATCGTGCATTTCCTAAGGCATTGCACAATATTGGCGATTGATGCAACACTTCTACAGTTCAACAAATCAGGATTTGCCCATCTTTCGTACCTTTTTTGAACGAAAATCACCCCTACGAAGTGACGTTAATCCTGTAAATTCGCAAT
>JAUZOF010000513.1 GCA_030706585.1 Bacteroidota bacterium | reverse complement strand
GACTTACGTCGGTGCCTCCTCCGGCTAAACCGAGACGAAGAGGAGCTTTAGAGCGATGGAGCATAGAGAATAAATAAAAATGTGCCTTAGAGATATTGTTGAATAATATTCTAAGCCACAAAAATAGGGAAAATATCTTCAGGTTTGTTATGTCTTGTTTATTTAAAAGAACATCAGTTTTTGTCCCAGAAAGACTAGCCATTAAGAGCCCTGTACACAGTGCAAGAAAGTTATGCAACCAATCCTATTTCGCTCCGGAAGGTATGGATGTCCTTTCTCTAAGGTATATCTTGCCGGACTTTTAGAGGTTGAGAAAAATGGGGCAGATTAATTGGCTGACGCAATTTTTAATCGCGTAATTAGCTATACAGTAACAAGGAATCAATGGCCAACGACCAAAGAGAGTTAACAGGGCGGAGGAATGTGATAAGACATCATAATGAATAACTAAACCGCTATCCCTGCAGAAAATTATGTTGTTTTTAGTAGCTGGTCAGAATTCCCCGTTTGCGGAGGGTGATCATACAACTGGTGGAGTTACCGTAAAGCTTTCCGAAGTCTGCTGCCAGAGAACATCTTGCCTCCAGCCCGTAGAAACGGGGAAACGATTTGTGTACTTCCAGCAACAGCGAAGTATTTCTGACCATGGAGGAGAATGGGGCATAATAAGAGCCGTAGTTCTTACTGAAGGAGGCCAACAGCAGGTAGCTGTATCCGGACAGTTCTCCTTCAGCTCCAAAATGATGTACTTGCACCCGGCTGTTCAATGTAGAAATAGTTCCGTTTTGGTTATAAAAAGGAGAAGATATAAAAGGAGTTCCGATTGTCCGGTTAAAATAGTTCCAACCTGATTGATAAACACCATTGGTAAAATAGCCATCCGTTCCACCATAAACAATTCCGTCTTTTTCATTGATAGGACCAGACTGGTCGGTAGTTTGCAGGTATTCATAAAGAATACCCTTTAGGAAACGGAAGCGTTCTGTCCGTAACGTAATCCCCCACAATCCGTCCGGAGCATTCATTGTAGTACCGATTAATTCGATGGGTCCGTCCTCCGATATGTTTTGCCAATAAGCACTTAAATTGACCGCTCCCAGTCTGGCTTCTACTTTCAGGCTTTGCGAAATGATATGGTTACCTAAAGCATTTATCTTATCAGTATTCAATGCGTTACTTCCTCCTTGCTTACCCTGTATTATTCGGATAAAATCACCGAGACCGCCCGGTTGTCGTCCCTGTTCGGCGTTGTAACCGCCCCATTGTGCCACATGATCGACGCCATACGAGACGTGTATTGGCAACTTGCCTCCGACCCTGAGGTATCCGTAGAGATGGTGCAGGTAAATTCCTTTCATATAGGTGTTGTCGGTGAACCAACCGTGGGCAATAGCCCCTTTCACCTCCAGCATCCCGAAGGAGTAAGGCAGGGGTGTGAAATGTTCAATTCCGGCGGTTAATTTTGGCATCGGGCGTGCATTCTTCGAAAAGAGGATTCCTCCGCACGACATTACAGAATCCTGACAGCCCAGGTACTCTTCCCTTTGTCCGAACACCAGGTCGAATGCCGATAATTTTCCCTGTACATACAGTTCCTGAAACCGGGTATTAGTTTGTTTGTAATCGGTCTGCAGTAACAAGGTTGCTTTGTAGCCGTATTTTAATAGTTGTGGAGCATTACCCGGTTCCTTGCAGACTCCGATCAGAATGTTGGTGCTAGTGGGGGAAGGAAGTACAGAGCCGTATCGGATACTTTGTTGCCAAAAAGGAGCATACTTGCCGGACGAAGTGAGTGTCATCAGCTGTAGATCGTACTGCAGACTATCCTTTTGCGCAAATAAAGGAGTGATGGCGTATAAAATAAAAAGCAGAAAGCTAAGTTGTTTTTGCATTTGAGTAATCAATAACAATAAGTACCAGGTATTTTACCTGCAGAAGCAGCTTGTATTCTTTTCCGTGGTTACGGTGTAAAGCTCCAAAAATTGTTCACCAGTCCGTTATCATCTTCTCCAAGTCCCAGGTAAACGGTTCCGTTGATGGTAAAAGCCACTGCGTTCTCCCTTTTTCCGTTGGGTATCTCTCCCCGGTCAATCCATTTGTTCTGTGTCGGATCAAACTCTTTTACATCTGCCCGGAGGTATTGGTTGGCGGTAACCGAACCTCTCCAGTAACGGCCGGTACATACGAAATAACGATCGCCTACCGCAATGGCAAGGGTATTTTGCCGTCCATGGTCAGGCATAGGTCGCCGTTGTTTCCAGCTATCGGTTTCAGGAGAATATTCCCACCAGTCGTTATAACTCTTGCATTGGTATCCGGTTCCGAAATAGCAATGGTTGTCACCGTGACAGGCTACCGCTACTTCACGGCTTTCGCCCGCAAAAGCATTGAGGGGTATCCATCGGTCTTCTTCAGAGAGATATTTCCAGAACTTACAGGTAGAGCCACTACCGTTGAATCCAGAACCGACATAAATTGCATTGTTATAGACAAAGCAGGCGCAGGCATCCGCAAATTTACTTGGAAAGTCTGCCTTACGCGTCCATAGGTCGCGATTCGGATCATATTGCCAGAAGTCGTTGAGATAAGCAGCAGTGTCGGATGAATCACCTGTTTCTTTGCAATATCCCAAACCGACATAAGCAGATTCGTTTGCTACAGCTGCAATCGCTTTGACCCGAGCTTTACCGGGGAAACTGTTTTTTTGCATCCAGCTATCGGTTGCCGGATCGTATTGCCAGCAATCGTTGAGGGAAGAGCCGTCGTGGTTGCGCCCCAACGCTACATATCCTTTGCCTGCGATAGCAAAGGCGACGGCTGAGGCCCTACCTCCATCGGGAATGGTGTTTTTTTGTATGTAAGTGAACTGCGTTCTTTCTAATAGCATTTCATTGTTGCAGGCAATGAACAGCAGGATGGAAAGGAAGATATATATAGATAGTCTGAGACATTTCATTTTTGACACGAATGATTAATAAGGGGCAGGACTTAGGGACTAATGATCGGAAATCAGCCACTGGGAATCAGAAGGCAAAAATCGATAGAGCAATCGAGGTACCAACAACTGTGTACTTAATACTGAAGACTCTTTCTTATATCAGGTTTCCTGTGTCCTGCAGATTGTCAGGTTAGGGGCTCTGTTTCCTGTTTTTCGGATTCCTCTTTCAGGCTGACTTTGAAAAGCGACCAGAAATAGAGAGCCGCAAACCAAAGGATCGCCAAAAATCCTCCGATAAAGCCACCGATCAGAATTCCTTTTGCTTTACCCGGAAAGAATTTGTCACGCCTCTGGGGACGTTGAGGGTGGACGGGGAATTGATGGACGCCGTCCAGTCCCGCTGTCCAGAGGACCTTTTTAAGGATGAAAACGTTCAACGAAGCGAGCATTCGAT
>JAUZOF010000512.1 GCA_030706585.1 Bacteroidota bacterium | reverse complement strand
GGGATCTCCACCGTCACCGGCAAAGAGTTTCTGATCGGGAGAAATGGTATAATGAACGCTCCACTGGTCACGATCAAACTGATATTTGGTTTCGTTGCCTGTTTGTAAGTCGGTTCCGGCTACAAAAAAAGTTTCGCCACGCGGCTGTTGCAGGTCGAACCAGATGGTCTTCCCGTCGGGGCTGAACCATTCATGACCAGCAATCTCCATATTCATGGTACGTTTGTGAACCAGTGCTATTTTTTTTGTGTCAATATTGATCGTCCATATCCGATCCACTTTATGCCAGGGACCTTCGTGGCAAAACATCAACAATTTAGGGTCTATCGGAGAAAACTGAACGTGATTTAACCACGCGCTGTCGGAAAACACTTTGGTAAGTTCTTTTGTTTTCAGATTGATGGTGAATAAAGTGCGGGGCTCTTTGGCCTCGTATATTTTATTGAAAAAGTCGCTTTTTTGAGGAAACTTGCGAGATATTTCCTTTTCTTTTTCGGAAGCCCACGCTCCACCAAGCAATGTCTCATCAGCATTCAGCGTAGTGATGTTTCCTTTGAAATCAGTCGGAAATACAAATTCGAGGGTTGTTTTGCGGGTATCTGCATTCGTAGAGAATACTGAATCGTTTACCTGATAGTAAACATTATGGTTTTTCTGTCCGACAATTTCGCCGCTTTTGCGTTTTAGCTTGTCAGTAAGCTGAGTGATTTCGAGCGTTTTTAGATTCACCGTGAATAGTTGCATTCCTACTCCATCGGCTTTGTACGAATCATTTCCGTAAAATACCATCCGGTCGCCCTCTCCGGGGTTACCCAGAATAAACGGATTGTTATGGAAGTAGAAACTTGCGCTGTTACCTTCGCGTAAACTCAGTCGCATTATTTTGTGGTGGGTATCTTTATCAATCCACACAGCAGGCATTTGCTTTCCTCCGGTTTCAAGCAGGGATTGAGAGAAAGAGTAACTGGAGAAAAGAACCAAAGAGAGCAGTAGATAAATTTTATTGTGCATATGGATGTGATTTTGCCGGTTAATAACAGGATGATACTACGGTTAAGTGGTCAATGGTTCTTGGATTTGACAAAAATGTCGGTTTCCTTTGTCAGGTGTCGATTTAAAAGGCGGCGGTTTGAAAAAACGGAGTCTGCATAAATAAAGCAGACTCCGTCTCGGAAATTGGTTATTAGGAAGTCAAAATTAGTGTAATATTAATAACCCGGGTTTTGATAAGCTGCTATTGACGAGGCATCAAGCGGATTATTATTTTCGTCAGTCAGAAGCTGTAGGAAGACAAGTGGCCATGGTTTGAACGTATATTTTCTGTCCAAGGTACCCTTGCCAGCACCTAAAGCACCGATACCTCCTTTGGAAATATCATCTTTCGGGAACGGGAAAGCTGTAGTACCGGTAGATGCAGCCGGAGCTCCCATCATGTCGTGGTAATAAATACGATCGTACAACAAACCGGCATTGTGCAGGTCTTCTACATTAGTCAATTCGAAACATAACTCACGTCCCCGTTCGTTGTAGATGAAATTGATAAAACGATCAAGTGTAGAAGTGGCTGTCGGTGGATAGTTTTCACGAACACTTTTTACACTTACACCATCCCATTCAGTTCCGTCAATGGCAATTTTGCTGTAAGAATCAGTTGCTACAGCATAAGGAGCAACTTTTTCACTTGCAGGAATAGACAAACTTCCTGTAATAACACTCGGTTCCAGTGTCACAAGTACATCCGAACGATTTTCTCCGGCATGGTAAGCCGCACGTTTACGAATAACATTCAAATCGTTAATCGCGCTGGTATAGTCACCTTTACGTCCGTAAGCTTCTGCTCTGATAAGGTAAGTTTCTGCCAAACGGAAAACCGTAAAGTCTATAGAACCTGCCCCATTCACATCGGTTGATTTTCCTCTGAATTGATCCAACCATTTTCTTGGGCCCATATACCATTGCGAATTGGTTGTATTAATATCAATACCAAATTGATTGCCATAGTCACCGCTAATGCGATACATCATTTTACGCCCTGCGGTATTAGTAACAACCGGGTTTGCGGGATCTACCATTGCACCTGCTTTTGGAGTACCGTCTGCATTGAAATATCCGGCACCGTTAGGACTACCTACCATCCAGCGAACCATCATAATATAAGGCTGACTCATTACCCAAAGAGAGTCAAAAGGTTGGTCTTTTGAGTTCTCAATATAAACGATAGAACGTTTGCCAAGTGTGAGTTTAACAGCTCCTACAACAGCTTTAGTAGTTGCGGTAGGGTTAAGATAGTTGTTGTAATAATAAGCAGTCGGTTTATCCCAAGGTTTTCCTCCGGATGTGGTTGTGGCTGTAGCAACGTAGTCGGTTAAGAATGTTTTGTAATAACGTGAATCGTTAGCTCTGTCAGTATATTGGTCAAAACCCCAATCAGAAGGACATGCAGTTGCATAAGGACGGCCATAATCCAATGTTCTCGGAGTACAAGCTCTTAACGAGGTATGGTTACTATTAAACAAGTGAACCAGAGTATTGCCATAACGTCCATCATATGTTTGAGTAGCTTCATATTGCGCCGAAAGCAAAATTTCTTTTTGAGTTTCACGTGCATAATCACTTGTTGTGGTAAATAATGTTCCAAAGTTCGGGCATAAACCTCCGTATGCAGTTGCACTCTTCAACTGATCAATAGGAATTGACGCGTAAAAGATACATGAATCGAGGTCAGTAGTAACGTTTCCTTTGTACAATGCTTTCAAAGTTGGTTCTGTACTATTTTGGAAGTTTGCTCCCTGTGCACGGGCAAGATATATTTTAGCCAACAAGTGTGCTGCTGCCGGTTTGGTGATACGTCCTGTTTCAGTAGTGGTTGCAGGAAGAACATTAACAGCTTCGCGCAAATCGGTAATCATCTGTTTATAAATAACTTCCATTTTCGCTTTAGGGAAGTTGAAATTAGATGGCATCCCTGAAAAGCTGTGCAGAATAAGAGGAGCATCTCCTAAGGCATTAGTCAACAAAAAGTATGAATAGGCTCTCAGAAATAACATTTCTCCTTTTCTTGCAACCAGTGACGTCTGATCTGTCGAAGTAAGTTTCGCATAATTTTCGAGGAACAGGTTACAACGTCCGATTTCAGGGTAAGCACCTTCGGTATAACCTCCGCTTAAACTACCAATTAAGAAATTGGTAAGTGCAGTCATACGAGTTGAAACCGTAGAAGCTGGATCCCATCCACTGGGGTTATAACTTCCCATAGCGATACGGTCTGCCAATGACCAGTCGAATACTTCCACATCCGATCCGACACCAAATAGATAGTTCCCCTGATTGTAATCACTTTTAAAGCGCAGGAACTGATAACTCCCTTTACACAAAGACTGAAGGCCTTCAGC
>JAUZOF010000511.1 GCA_030706585.1 Bacteroidota bacterium | reverse complement strand
CTATCTTCCCGGAAACGGAGGCTTACTGACTGCTGTTGCCATGATGTGTGCCGGTTGGGATGGAAGCAAAGGCAATAATCCGGGCTTCCCGAAAGACGGCAACTGGAACGTTGTGTGGGAAGGATTGAAAAAAATGCCCTGTTTCAATTGCTAATATGCCAATATGCCAATTTAATCTGAGCTAAAAGGTATTTGAACGATAATTTCACGCTAGTAATTGCTAATTCTTAAATCGATAATTGATGAAGCGTTTTTCTCTGTGTTGCATTCTCTTTGCCGGATTTTCACTCTTTACTTCTGCCCAAAACAGCGGCTGGAAATTTAGTTTCGGAACCTTGAAAGCGGAGAAAGGTACGAAAGTTGTTCCGGTAACGACTGCGTATTCTGACGCATTGGGGTATGGCTTCGATTTTGGAACACATCCGCAGAAATTTACCGCAACGAATGGCAAAAAGAAAATTACGGGTTGCCGGAGCGATAAACCGTTCTATTTTTCAGTGAAATTGCCGGAAGGAAATTACGATGTGAAACTGATTTTGGGCGGAACGTCGGAACCTTCAATGACAACTGTTCGTGCAGAATCGCGCCGGTTGATGCTGGCCCATATCGCTACCGCGAAGGGGAATACAACGACACAATCGTTTACCGTCAATATTCGGAATACACGAATCAATGACTCGGTTTCGGTGAAGATTAAACCCCGCGAAAAGGCAAAACTTAACTGGGATGATAAATTGACCCTGGAATTTGGCGACAAAAATGCGGCGGTTGTGGCCATCGAAATTACGCCGAACACGACAGCACCGACCGTTTTTCTTTGTGGAAATTCTACGGTAGTCGATCAGGATAACGATCCGTGGTGCGGTTGGGGGCAGATGTTTCCTTCGTATTTCAAAAAGGGTGTAGCCATTGCCAATTATGCCGAATCGGGCGAAGCTGCCAATACCTTTATCTCGGCTCGTCGCCTCGAAAAGGTGTTGACACAAATAAAAAAGGGCGATTTCCTCTTTATGGAATTTGGTCATAATGACCAGAAACAGAAAGGCGATGGTATCGGTCCCTGGAGTTCTTATCAGCAGTCGTTGCAGAAATATATCGATGAGGCCCGTAAACGAGGAGCTTGTCCGGTGATTGTGACCTCAATGCACCGTCGTAATTTTGATGCCATTGGCAAGGTAATAAATACCCTGGGTGAATATCCGGAGGCTGCCCGTCAGCTGGCGAAAAAGAACAATGTGCCTCTAATTGATCTGAATGCGATGAGCAAAATTTTGTATGAAGCATGGTGCCCAGAACAATCGGTTAAGGCTTTTGTGCACTACAAAGCCGGAACTTTTGCCGGTCAGGCCAACGACCTTGCGGATAACACTCACTTCAATGCCTATGGCGGCTACGAACTCTCCAAATGTATCGTAGAGGGTTGCATTGCCAATAAACTCGATTTTATAAAGTACCTGCGACCGGAATACAACCGCTTTGATCCGGCACATCCCGATGCTTTCGAGTCGGTTTCGTTCCCGTTGAGCCCGTTTACTACGGTAGAAAAACCGGACGGAAACTAAAATTCTCATTACGAATGTTGATGAATAATTGTCAGATAATAAATTGTTAATGATATCATGAGACTAAAACTGAAACTGGTTGGCTATTATTTTCTTATCACGATTATAACGGGAGGTTTTCTTTATTCTCAGACTAAAAATTTAGCCTTAACGCCATCTGTTTTTTTTATTAAACCCAATGCTGGCTCGACTTTCAGATTAAAAAATCCATGTTATCCGTTCAAACGAAAACATAATTCGGTTGTGAGAATTGCTGCCGAATTACAGGAATTAACCGGGGCTGTTGGAAGTTCACCGGTGTTGAAGATGAAATTTTCGGAAGATGTGCATGTTCTTATTGCTCTGCCAGCCAGTCAAACGTTAGAGCCGCATGGTTCTTTTCTTTATTTGGATAGTGCGCTGAGCATTACAGGACTACCTTCGTATAAAGTTTATAGCGTTTCATACAAAAAAGGATGGCAGGATGTAGACTGTTTTTCTCCCGAGGGTTTTGTTGCCGGAGTTGTTAAAGCGAATACGACGTTGAAGTTTCGTAATGCTCAGATGCCGGATGGACGTTTATGGCACACTTACGTTACGGATGGATTTACAGATGGAAAACAACTTTTTGAAATAATCTCATGGTCGGATACTCCAGTTATCGACGAAGGGATGGCCGGGACGGAAGAGATACAAGGTGGTTTTGAGGGTGGTACATGTGTTAAAGTCGGTGGTAAATACCATTTGTTTCCAACCGAACGTGCCGGAGAAATAGGAAAACCTGCGGTTTATGACCGGGTAAAAACGCGTATCGGTCATTGGGAAAGTGAGGATGCCATTCATTGGAGACGAGTTGGTACGATCTTTCAGGCGAGTGGAAAATATGCAATTTCAGAATATGACAATCCGATGAATGACCGTCGTGCTGCTATCTGGTCGTATAATGCTGTTTTTAATGAAAAGGAAGACCGTTGGTACGGTTATTATCTTACTTATACGGTTGATAAGAATATTCAGCCGAATCATTCGTTCGGCCGGATTTGGTGTACCAAATCACAGACCAAAGGTGTGGATGGAATAGGTGGTCCTTATGATGAGGGACAGCTGATTATGGAACCTGGGCTAGATTCTCAGCCGTGGGAAGGAAGACAGGGTGTAGCTTCATTCTATCCGTATCCGGTAAAAGATGGATGGTTGGCTTTTTATGCGGGAGCATTCCCGTTTAATTCATGGAGTGATTATCCGAAGAATTCTACCCTTGGCTGGTATATTGGCCTGGCAAGAGCGGAATCAATGGATGGCCCCTGGACGCGATTGGATACAACTATTAATCCTGTAAAAACCATCAATCCCAATTTTGTTGAAAATCCGTTGGTTTATAAAATGCCTCAAGGAGGTTATCTGGCAATGATTGATGGAGGTCCTGATAGTGGATCACACCATTTCAGCAATATGATTGGTTGCACGTATTCAAAAGATGGATTGCATTGGAGTGAGGCTCGATACATACCTTTGCATACAAAATTGAACGTGTGGTGGCACACGATGCGAACGCCGTTGTGTTTAATTTCGGAAGGGGATAATATTTATACAATTCTTTTTGCAGCTATTAATAATAATCGCTTTCATCCCATTGGAATGTTGAAAGTACGATTGAATGTAGAGGCTTACATGCAATTGCTCAATCAATAATTTAGAAGATATTAATGAGACGTATAATCATTTTGGCAGTCTTTTTGTTTGCAATGTTGAACATTGGACTTGCTATCGAGAAAAATCCGGCGTGGCTGAAAGAGGTGGGAGCAAAAGTGTTTCCAAGTGGCAAAAAACTCTATTGGGTGAATAATTACGG
>JAUZOF010000510.1 GCA_030706585.1 Bacteroidota bacterium | reverse complement strand
TTTATAACAAATCGGAACATGGAAAAATGTCATATCTTGGACGTGTAAGTTATGACTATGCAGGTAAATATTTGGCACAGTTGATTCTTCGTTCCGATGCTTCTACCAACTTTGCTCCGGAAAACTATTGGGGATTCTTCCCTTCTATTTCTCTCGGTTGGGTAATGTCTGAAGAACCTTGGTTCAAAAAGCATGTTAAATGGGTTGATTACCTGAAAGTTCGTGGTTCAGTTGGTCAAACCGGTCGCGACAATATTCCTGCATTCAACTGGATACAGAAGTACTATTATGCTTCCGACAAAGGTTTAGGGTTTGGTTCGAACGGAGGTATGTATGTAGCTGGTATTGTTCCAAATGCAAGTCCCAACAGAGATGCTACATGGGACAAAGCTACAAAATATAATCTTGGAGTTGATGTAAATGTTTTGAATAACAGATTGTCCGCTAATTTGGACGGCTATTATGATAAGAGTACTGATATTTTCACAGCAATGGCTGGGGCAGCTAATGTTCCTATCTCTGTAGGTGGTGCGTTTGCCGCTCAAAATTATTCAGCCGTTGATGCCTGGGGATTTGACCTGTCAATTAACTGGAGAGATAAAATCGATCAGGTAAAATACTCTATCGGAGTAACAACCGGGTTGTCGTGGAATAAAATCAAAAAATATCCGACTCTGGCAGTTGATTTCCCTTCTTCGAACAAGTACTATGTAGGTAAATCGACGATCATGCCGGCTTGGGGATTTAAAACATGGAAAGGCAATGCAGGAGGAGACGGAGTATTGCGTACACAGTCGGATATAGATGCTTACTGGCAATATTTGACAAACTTAGCTACAGCAGCCGGAACTACCCCGAGTTACTTGAACATTACTGATAAGACTAAAATTTATCCGGGTATGCTGGCATATCAAGACTTAGGTGGAAGCCTAAATACGGATGGCACTGTGTCAGGTGCTGACGGACAGATAAAAAGTGACGGTTCTGATTATGCAAAACTGGTTAAAAGAAACACAAACTATGGATTTTCAACTAATCTTGGTTTGTCGTGGAGAGATTTTAGCTGGAACGCAATGATTTCTACTTCTTGGGGATCCTATGCAGCAATCGATTATATTGGCCAGTCAACCGGATCCAACCGTATGTTCTGGGCTCGTGAATCGTTCTGGAAAGATATGTTTGACCCCACTACAAACGTGAATGGTAAATATCCTAACATATACTATTCTTCGCAGAACAATTATGCTTCGGATTTCTGGCAAGTTTCTTCTTTCAGATGTTATGTTCGTAGTATGAATGTGGCTTATACAGTACCACGTAAATTGATTGCCAAATTAGGTATTGAAAGTGCCAAATTGAGCCTGAGCGGAAACAATCTGTGGGACTTCTTCAACCCATATCCCAATCATTACCGGAATATGTATGATAATGCGAAAACAAGCTATCCTACGTTGAGAACCTGGGCATTGGGTGTTAACTTAACCTTCTGATGAAGGGTCGTTTAGAAACTAATAAAAATGAAAATTATGAACAAAAAAATATTTTTAGGGATACTTTCATTTGCGACCTTATTGTTGGTGGGTTGCAGTGATAAGTTTTTGGAAGAGAAAAAGAACTACGATCTCTTCGATGAAAGCATTTTTGAAAATCAATTACAGGCAGGTTGGTTTGTCGATAGAATGTATTACGATGCTTTTTCCGGATTTAAGAGCCCAGGATTGACAGTTTTCGGACTATATACTGAAGACCGTTCCCGCTTGACCGAAGAATTTGGGGGGTATCCAGCATCTGCAAATTTGATAAACTCTACCCTGACTTACATTAATGCATCCGATTGTCCTACTTATTTCGGTTCAACACTTGGATCATCGGCTAAGAATGAGCCTTATACCCGTATTCGTTATTACAATCTGTATATTCAGAAAATTGACGAAAAGGGCAAGAATCTTTCAGACGATTTCAAGAATAAGACGAAAGGGCAAATGTATTTCTTGCGTGCCTTGCAATATTATGATCTGTTGAGAGTATATGGTGGCGTTCCTATTGTTACGTCTGTTCAGGACGCATCGTCTACTAATCCAGCCACACAACTACCACGCGCAACCACCTCAGAAGTTGTTACACAAATTATGAGCGATCTGGATAAAGCAGCTTCATTATTGCCAATAACCTGGGATGCCACTAACTATGGGCGTTTAAGTGGGGATGCAGCAATTGCAATGAAAAGCCGTGTATTGTTGACTTATGCAAGTCCTCTCTATAATAAAGATTGGGACAATTCATCCAATCAAAGATGGAAAGATGCTTTGGCTGCAGGGTTGGCCGCAGAAACAAAATTGTCTGCTGATGGCTATGGACTTTATAACCCGAATCCTAATACAGGATCTACTACCAATTTTGCTACTGCAAAAGACTGGGCTAACATGTTTGTGGGCTTTGACAATGCATTCTGTAAAGAAGCTATCATGGTACAGTTGATGTCTAATACAACCAGTTCCAGCGCAGGATTCAACAATGGTTGGGAAAACTCTATCCGTTTGAAAAGTCAGGGTGGTACAGGTGGTGTAGCCGCTCCTAAAGAAATGCTCGATTTGTTTCCACTGGCAGACGGCTCGCGTCCAACAGTTGCGAATGGCTATGATGATACAAAGTTCTTTATGAACCGGGATCCTCGTTTTTACAGAACGTTTGCATTTTCAGGATGTAAATGGGGTTATAAAGCCAATACCAGTGCTTCCGTTTGGTTGTATCGCTATCTGAAAGCCGACGGTAAAACAAAGGTATACGCGAATACAAGTGATAATACAATCCAGAGTCCTGCATATGTATGTAAAATGACAAATCAGAGTGCAGATAATACAGGTTTTACATATTCAGGAACAGATATTTATGAATATCGATATGCAGAGTTGCTGTTAAATATTGCAGAGTGTTATGCCGCTACCGGCGATTTGACCAATTGTCGTACCTATCTTGGTAAAATTCGTGCACGGGTAGGTATTCCTCAAGGAACTAACTACTGGGGCTTGGGCACTTTTGCCAATAAATATCAGGCAATTGAAGCTTGTTTGTACGAACGTCGTATAGAGTTGGCTTACGAAGGAAAACGTTTCTGGGATGCTCAGCGCTGGATGCTGTATGCCGGATCGAGCACTGTATCTTCAAGCGAAAATACGTGTGCCAAATTAGGCATCGTTCCGATTAACGGCACATGTCGTACCGGTAACCTGTGGCAGGCGAAGACAAATACGGATACTGATCCGGTACCGGCAGCAACCAAAACATCTCTGGTGATTGATCCGGATGCTGCAAACTTCCAGACACAGTTGTCGACTTTGTCCACAGTGTTTGATACATACTTCAAAAGAGTTTCTACTGATACTCCGATGGATACCTACAATGGATCGGCTAT
>JAUZOF010000051.1 GCA_030706585.1 Bacteroidota bacterium | reverse complement strand
GCGAAACGACCATTTCAACTGCTCGACTCCAAACCGCTTCCAGTTCAAAAATGCCCGCCTGCAACTGGTGCGCAACGCTGATTCGGTCTATCTGGTCGGAAATTTGCAGCTCTACTCCACCAGCTATGGCGAACCGGAGAAACCCATGTATATCACTCTGGCAAAAGTGCCGCAATCGGTCGATAGCACGCTGGTGGTATCTGATCCGAAAAACGCCGACAAAACCCCGGTGGTCGATAACGCTTCCATGCTCCGACGATTAGATCTGCTGGCCTATCCCAATCCCTTTACCCACGCTCTGCAGATTGCTTTTTCGTTGGAGAAGGATAGTAAAGTGCGATTCACCTTGTTGGACCTGTCCGGAAAGATTGCCTATTTAGAAGACATGCAAATGTCGAGAGGCAGAAACATCCACACTTTGCAAATCGATATACCGGCAGGCACGTATGTGCTTAAGCTCTATGCCGAAGGAAAAGCCGAAACCACCATTGTGGTGAAGCAATAAACTAACAGAATAACAAATCGGAAATGAAAAAAACAGTATTTTTGCTTCTCCTCTTCCTCAACCTGTTACCGGGGATACGAAGCGGAGGGCTAACAATAGGCAGCGGCTTTGAGGCAAAGGCGCAAAGCTATGCGAATGAGGCGCCAGCAACTTGTGCGCACGTAGAAGAGAAGAATGTTGTCCTGAATAGCTCAACTTGCTACGAAACGTATGATCATTGCTACTATGACATCGATTGTACGACGGGTAGAATAATCGAATTTCAAGGATGCCAATCAATGAGTAGACTCAATCAGGCGTGCTCACGAACTACTAATATTGCTGACTGTAGCGGTGTCCCAGGCGGATTTGCCTATACCGATGGTTGCGGACAATGCGTGGGAGGCAATACGGGAAGAACAAGTAGTTGCGTTCAAGGCACCACCACTCAGGATTGTATGGGGGTTGTTGGTGGTACTGCCTATACCGATAATTGCGGCAATTGTGTTGGTGGCACTACGGGAAGACAGCCTTGTAGCAGCGGTAGCGGTGGGGGCGGTGGGGGCGGTGGTAATGGTAACGAGTCAACACCTAAGCCTGCAGTTGATGTTTTAGATAAAAGTAAATGGGCACCTCAGGACCCCAATAGGTGCAAAGATGCCTGCGACGCTTATCTTAGGCGAACAGGTCTTACAGATGTCGGTTCAAAAGGATGTGTTTATAGATTGACATATCAAGATCAGGGTGGTAATGGCGATACTCATTCTTATGGCGATCCTTCGACATCCTTAAATACTGTTGTTGATGTTATTGACAGACATCTTGATGAAGGGAGGGGGATAACAGTGGGTCTAAATTATAGAATAAATTCTTCAAATGCTGATGGAACAGATCATTTTGTCGTTATTACTGGGCGTGGTCACGATACGTCAAGAAATGAAGATTATTACACATATATGGACCCCGGAAGAAGTAATGCGGATATAGGATGTAGTACCTCTGCAAACAGACTGTATGTTGACGGCAATTTAATACATGGGACTAGACAAGGTAAAGATAATACTATAACACATATTCGTCCAAACGATGGAGATTGCTCTGGTTCTACTACATATTAATTATTTAATAAATTATGTTCAATATGAAAATGTTATGCTTAAAGAATAATTTGATTCTTATCTTAATTCTATCTTTTAATTTTGCATATTCACAAGTAGTGCAATACCCAACGGATATTACACTAACAAACTTACAAAGTTTAAATTCGAATGTTGCAAAAGTGAATTCATTCCCATTCTATGCAGATAATGTGCATACTATGCCAAGTTTGGTAAATGGTATGTTATGGAGCGGGGAAAACGTTGGAATTGATTTGCAAAATAAAGTCCCTATGGTTTGTTTGGATGACTTTCGTAGTGGTCATAAATTTGACAATCCGTTGGGTGCAGATGGAATTGGCTATTTGTCGCTAAAGTATTGGTTTCCATCAAATGGGAATTATCTGCTGTTTTATTATGTCCTTGAAAACGGGATGGATTATTTTAGGGAGTTTCTGGTTACCACTACTTTATCGGGAGTTTATATCGATCATCTATTGGTAAAAGATGGATGGTATGTTGAAGAGCCTAAGGAAATTAATTTCACTCAAGCTCAATTGAACGCAGATTTGTCACTCAAAGTTACAGAGATCAGAAACTTGTCATCGTCTTATGTTAAATATTCAAGTTTGATTACTTTCTATGGGCAAAAAGTGGTTTCAAATTACAAAATTAACACCAATGGGAAATTTGTTTTGGGAACAACCAATCCACCGAACCCTCAACGCTATTTTAGTATATCAGAGTTGAAAGAGTTGTTGACTGATATTGATCCTCCTCAATCCGGAAGTTTCACCATGCTCTCCGGCTATAATTACTTAACAAATGGAATAGTCAGTTACGGATACGCCGCCTCATTTTATCTTGTATTTTATCCCACCTCTACCATGTCGGTGGGAACAAGCTACCGGGTGGCTACGGTCAGTGAAAACTGCCGACCGACAGTAGCCAGGGTACTTAGCTTCACCACCGGGGGCAACACATGGTCTGTCACGGTGAACCCTAATGGCGATGTGTATGCCAAGATTGTCAGCGGGTCGCCAGTCTACGGGTCAGCGTATCCGACGAATAATGTAGTGTCGTTAGGCACGTTGATGTATAATTTTTAATTTACAGTAATAGCAATAAATAACAGATGGTAGGGGTGCAATGTATGGCATCCCTACCATATAAAAATCCATATTGAAGATGAAAACAAAGATTTATATTGCAGCCATCACGCTGTTAGTATGCGTTGGCGGGTTTGCACAAACCAAATCGGAGGTATTAGCTAAAGGCACAGCCGATAGCACTCGCTTTGCCATCAACAAAAAAGCGGGTTGGCAGCAGTACGCTTCGTACCTCACACCGGTTGCGCCTGACAGCGTGATGCTGGAAACCGTATTGCAACACGACAAAACAATAGATTGGACACAGGAACAGTACATTGGCAAAATCAAAGCCGCAGTCATGATGCCCAAGGCAAGCCGGACGGCTTCGTTCAACCTGCTGTCTAACACCTATCAGCTGCGCGTAGAACCCAACGGCAAATGCTACCTACAATTGACTTCGGGCAGTCTGCCAGATGGTGATCCGGCCATTGTGCCGGTGCGGGTGGTGTACAAGAAGTAAGAATGGACGGAAGGGCGGATGTGTCTCCGCCCTCCCTCTGCCTTGTTTAACGCGGAAAATATGAAGTGCCGAAGGCGGGATTATGCCATCCTCCGTTGCACTGGATATGAAGTCGTAGAAAAGTGATGTATGGTTAAGGCGGAATTGCATTCCGCTTTTCCAGTATTATGAGGAATTTGTAATTCCGAAAACAAATAGTCAGAACATTTGAAGTATCGCTAAAACGCTTATTTTTATAGCAGAAAGTTTGCTGTCGGATTAAAATCCTTGTAGTTTAAAGAGTCGAGATTGCAAATTTAGCCGACTGTGCGAGCATTCTATGGTATATTCGGAGGGACGAGGGGGTAATTTAAATTAATACAAAATGAAAAACAGATATTTCTTCATAATGATGTTTATAATGCTAATAAGCACATCTCTTTTTTCCCAAGATGCAAGCATTGTTGGGACTTGGAAGTTCGAAGAAGACAGTAATTCGGAAATAGTATTTTTACCAAACAATATGTGTTATAGGTATTATTCTGGTGTTCTGAATGAGACAGATTCATGGACAATATCTAACACATCACCCCAATGTGGTGAAACCGTTCCAGTTGATGAAACCACAAGTTATCTTCAATTAAAAGACATTAAATTTAACGATGAAGACTGTTGGCTAATTAATGGCATAAGAGATGAATTCATGTCAATTAGCCCTGTTGGTAGAGGTGGTGTGTTTGTACTTAACAGGGTTATCACTTCCGGCACCCTCACCATGCTCCCCGGGTTCAACTACCTGACCAACTGTATTAAAAACTACGGGGGCTACGCCATGTTCTACTTCGTGTTTTATCCAACCTCATATATGTCGGTGGGTACAAGCTACCGGGTGGCCACGATTAGTGAAAACTGCCGGCCAACAGTGGCCAGGGAGATGAGCTTCACCACCGGAGGCAGGGTCTGGTCTGTCACGGTCAATCCCAATGGCGATGTGTATGCCAAGATCGTCAGCGGGTCGGCGGTCTATGGGTCGTCGTACCCGACGAATAACGTGGTGTCGCTGGGCACGTTGATGTATAATTATTGATTTACGAGTAAACAAAGAAAACCAACTGAAAGATGAAAACAAAGATTTATATCGCCGCTATCGCACTTTTCGTGTGCCTTGGCGGGTTATTCGCACAAACCAAATCAGATATTTTGGCCAGAGCCACAGCCGACAGCAGCTATTTTGCCATCAATAAGAAATCAGGATGGGGGCAGTATGCTTCACACCTCACCCCGATCAAAACCGACAGCGTGATGATAGAGACCGTATTGCAACACGATAAGTCGATAGATTGGAAGCAAGAGCAGTACATCGGCAAGATCAAGGCCAACGGCATGCAGCCCAAGGCAAGCCGGACGGCTTCGTTCAACCTGCTGTCTAACACCTATCAGCTGCGCGTGGAACCCAACGGCAAATGCTACCTACAATTGACTTCGGGCAGTCTGCCAGATGGTGATCCGGCCATTGTGCCGGTGCGGGTGGTGTATAAGAAGTGACACACCGGTCATTGCCGTTCGGCTTTATCCAACGACAAGAGAGCAAGAAAGGCGGATCGTAGTTTGCAGGCGAGCGAAGAATCCGCCTTTTTTTTGCTCTGCCGATGAAAAGACAAAAGCCATTTTATGGCTGCAGGATCATCCGGTCGCAACCTTGAAAACGGTCGCAGACCTTTTCTATGGTTTACACAAGTCCATCCTGTTACCGGGTATCAGGAACGGAGGGCTGATTGAGAGTGGCTTCGAGGCAAAGGCGCAAAACTATGCGAATGAGGCGCCAACAGTTTGTGGACACGTAGAAGAGCAGAATGTTGTCCTGAATAGCACAACTTGCTACGAAACGTATAAACATTGCTACTATACCGTCGATTGTACGACGGGTAGAGTAATCTCTTCTCAAGGATGCCAATCAATGAGTAGACTCAATCAGGCGTGCTCCCGAACGGCTAATATAGCTGACTGTAACAGTGTCCCAGGGGGCTTTGCCTATACTGATGGGTGCGGTCAATGTGTGGGCGGTACTACGGGTCGGACAAGTACTTGTGCGCAAGGTGCTATCTCTCAGGATTGTATGGAGGGTGTCGGCGGTGGGAGCGGGACAACACCTAAACCCGCAGTTAGTGTTTTAGAAAAAGATAAGTGGGAGTATCAGGAGCCTGGTAGATGTAAAGATGCATGTGATGCTTATCTTAGACGAACAGGTCTCACCAATGTTAGCGATAGAGGATGTGTTTTTAGATTGACATATCAGGATAATGGAAGTAATGGTGCTTCGCATTTTTATGGCGATCCGTCAACATCCTTAAATACAGTTGTTGATGTTATTGACAAGCATCTTGATGAGGGGAGGGGTACTTAAATTGATT
The DNA here is from genome assembly GCA_030706585.1 of Bacteroidota bacterium. Taxonomy (GTDB): domain Bacteria; phylum Bacteroidota; class Bacteroidia; order Bacteroidales; family UBA7332; genus CAXXIC01. The sequence continues at coordinate 8,652 of JAUZOF010000051.1, read as the reverse complement.
TTCAAGCATTCTATCCTTATATTTTTTTATCTCATAATTGGTCTGAAGAAGAGCTAAAAAACCCTCCTCATACCCTAATACAGCCTCTATTTTCAGAGCTTGTTCAACAGTCAGACTTCGTCGCCCTGCGATTGACGCGTTAATAGTCTGGTATGCAATTGAAGTCTGCTCAGCCAAAGCTCTTTGCGAGAGATGTTTTTTCTGCAATTCCCTTTCTATAAATTTACCGGGATGAACTCCTTTTACTATATCTATACGACTATCCATGCTTTGAATTCTTTGCTTACAAAGATACCAACGCATAAACAAATACGTTTATGCTGTAGTCATATTTTTGCTATTAAAAAACGTCGCAGTTGTCAACTGCGATAATATCCGATGTGAATCAGCTGTTAAATCCCGATAGAATTCGGGACGCTGCACCCGTAAGATTCTACGGTAACAGGAATTGCGCCATACCAAAGTTACGATTTCATACCCCTATCAAAACGATTTGATACCATTCCGCAATAGTTGAGTTGAGTATTTTTGCCTGTAAATAATACCAGAGAAAAAACAACTTAAGATCACATGAAGAAAATTACTACTCTCCTACTCTTCTTGCTGCTGATGTATCAAATGCAAGCCCAGCAACAATTCGGTCATTCGGCTGAAGGGACTTACCTCAATCCTGTCTTTGCCGGCGATTATCCCGATCCGAGTATTTTACGCGACGGAAAGGATTATTACATCGTCCACTCCTCATTCGAATACTATCCGGGATTGCAGATATGGCACTCTACCGACCTGATTAACTGGCAGCCGGTGGCGGCAGCTTTGCATAAGTATGTCGGTTCCGTCTGGGCTCCCGACCTGGTCAAATACAAAAACAGGTATTACATCTACTTTCCAGCCAATAATACCAATTATGTAGTATCGGCTCCTTCCATTGAAGGCCCGTGGAGTGATCCGGTCGATCTGAAAATCGGCTATATTGATCCGGGACACATTACAGATGAAAAGGGAAACCGGTATCTCTATTTTAGTAATGGGACTTACGTTCCGCTGTCAGAATACGGACTGCGAACAACCGGAGAAGCCCGCAAGGTATATGACGGCTGGACGATTCCGAATGATTGGTCCATTGAATGTTTTTGTATGGAAGGTCCGAAACTGACCAAACACGGGGATTACTATTACCTCACGGTTGCTGAAGGTGGAACTGCCGGTCCCGCCACCGGACACATGATTATCTCCGCCCGCTCCCGTTCTCCACTGGGACCATGGGAAAATTCGCCATATAACCCTATTCTCCGCGCACAGAATAATAGCCAACAGTGGTGTTCGATTGGTCACGGCACGCTATTTGACGATGCTGAAAACAAATCGTGGATTCTCTTTCATGGCTACGAAAACGGCCACTACAACATGGGACGGCAAACTATGCTCTTGCCCGTAGAATGGACCAAAGACGGATGGTATAAAATTCCTCAGAATACAAAGGTTGATCAACCGGTGCAAATAAAAACAGAAAAGAATCGGGCAGGAGGCTATTCTCTCAATGATGACTTTTCGGGAAAAGAATTAAAATCACAATGGAAATTCTTCGGTGAATACAATCCGGAGCGTTTCAAACTGGCTAATCAATCATTGGAACTAAAGGCACAGGGAGGTTCTGTAGCCGATTGTTCGCCTATGCTCTGCATCCCACCTACGCATTCCTACATGGCCGATGTGGAAATATCTATCGAAGGAAATGCAACGGGAGGATTGGTCTTATTTTACAACAAACAGGCTTGTTCCGGTATTCTGGCGGACTCGTGCAATATTCTGGCGAACCTGAGAGGTTGGCAATTTCCTACGGTAAAGAGTGTGATCGACAGACATGTGTATCTGCGTCTGGTCAACAAAAACAATACCGTAGATATGTATTATAGCAAGGACGGTAAGCAGTGGGTGAAGATTGAAAACTCGCTGGAGGTATCGGGTATGCACCACAATGTACTAAGTGGATTTATGAGCCTGAGAATCGGACTTTGTGCCATGGGTGACGGTGTGGTCAGATACAAAAACTTCCGGTACACGGTGCTGCCTTGATCAATTAAGACATCCCTGATTAATAACTTTTGACGTCCGACCAGGATGACGGGCACCATAGGATTTCTTTTTAACCAGAAACTCTTGCCAGACAAAAAGCTGGCAAGAGTCTCTATAAAGGCTATCAACTATTTACACAAAGACAGGCAACTCTGATTTAGTACATTTTATTGTAAGCTGCATAGTCAACAGCATCAAAATACGGGTAAAGAGGAAGCGTTGGAATCATCTGTTTTACAGTTTCAATGTCCACCTCTTTAAAAACCAGAATAACACCATTAGCATTCTCCTTAGCAAAGAGATGTTCCAGTTTACCGTCTGTTTTCCACTTGCCGGCTACTTCGTGTTCTTCTTTTAGAAGTTGCTCCATATTTGGAATTGGATTATTCAAATCCATGCTTATATCAGCAAAAACTCTGTTCATATCTTCCGTTTTATAGCCCTTAAAAATTAGTTCATCGGATTTTCCCAACCGCCGCGGGTATCTACCCCGGTAGCTATTGCAAGCGTTTCAAGACGTTGCATTTCTTCGGGTGTCAGTGTTATTTGTGCTGCTTTTATAGCATCCTCCACATGAGCGACTTTTGTTACACCAACGATGGGTAAAGTATTTTTAGCAATAGCCCATGCAATAGCCACTTGTGCAACCGAAGCCTCACGACTGCTACCGATTTCTTTCATAACGTCAGTAAGTTCTTCCAGTTGCTGAAGTACTTTATTGTAGGTCTGTCCGCGCCCGCTGCCCTTTGGAAGCGGATTAGCAACATTGTATTTCCCAGACAAAGCACCTTGTTCCAATACCATATACGCAAAAAAGGTGATCTTATTCTCCCTGCAGTAATCCAAGATGCCAGCTTCTTCGGAGGACCTGTACAATAGGCTATAATGGTTTTGAACAGCCGAGATGCTGAATCCTTCTTGTGCCAGAATATCGTTTGCCCGCTTAATCTGAGCGAGGTTATGATTGGATACCCCTATCCGCTTTACTTTTCCGCTTTTAAGTAACTGAATCAAACCGGGTGTCCATTTTTCCACATCCATTGGATTGTGAATCCAGTAGATATCCATATAGTCCGTATTGAAGCGTTGTAAACTAATGTTCAGCATATCTTCCACCGGATTGGTTCCGTTACCCGCTATTTGCGGTGTAAATTTTGTGGACAAGACGATTTCTTCACGGGGATATTGCTGTACGAATTCGGCAAGAAGCGATTCGGACGAACCCATGCCATACACTGCGGCCGTATCCCAAAGATTCAGTCCGCCTTGCATGGCGGCATCAAATACAGGTTGTAAATCTTCGGCATTCAGATTATTACCAAATACCTGGTCACCTCCGGCAAAACCGGTTCCCCACGACCACGTTCCTAAAGCAATTTTGGGTAAGTTGTTCATTTTATTTCAGAATAAAGAGCGATAGACCAGCTGTATAGACAAGTTTGTCTGCATCATAGCCCGCCCGGTTTAACAATTTCTTTTGAATGGATTTTTTACTTCATTTTTAGTGCCAGCCCAGCCACGCGAGCGCCGAGTTTTTCTCCTGTCAGTTTATCTTCAGCATTAGGAGCTACATCGGTAGGCTCCTGACTGGCCAAAGCCATTGCTCCTCCCCATGAGCCCAAACGGTTAACCCCGTCAGGTTGACCGGGCAATTCCCCCAGACTCACCCACAACATACTGTGTGACATGGCAAATGATTGAAAAAACTGAAGTGTGCCTTGTTTGTCACCGCTGGGAGCGCCAGAGATGGTAAAACCAGCCGCCAGTTTGTCTTTCCATTTCTGGTTAAACCAGCTTCCGACAGTAGCATCGGCAAATGCCTTAAATTGTGCAGCCGGTCCACTCATGTAAGTAGGAGCACCGAAAATAATAGCGTCGCTTTCGTCCAGCTGACTAATCACAGCTTCATTGATATAGCGACCATTTAGAATATCATCGCCTTTGATGGAGATAAGATTGGTACTGATTCCACTGATGGATGCAGCGCCTTTTTTTACAGCTTCGGCCAGTTTTTCGGTATGACCGGCTCCGCTGAAATAGATAATAGAAACTATTGCCATAATTGATAATTTGTTTGTTTAAATGATGATGCAAAATTCGGTCAAAAAACCGGAGAGAATTTATACCAATTACAGGGCTTTCTACCATTTTTACTGATTGTGTAAGTTGGCTGTACATAACTGATGGAAAAGGAATAACTTTGTATTAATCAATCAAATAAAAAAGACTATGAATGACACGGTTATACTGGAATCAATAGCCGATTACAATGACATGGTGGGAGTCGAAACCTTACATCCTCTGGTAAGTGTTGTTGATTTTTCGAAAGTCGGCCCATTTGTCCACCTGCGTCAAAATATGGGGTTTTACGCTATCTTTCTGAAAGACACCAAATGCGGAGATATACGCTATGGACGCAATATTTACGATTATCGCGAAGGAACCCTGATGTTTATGGCACCGGGGCAGGTAATGGACATTGAAAACAATGGCGAGCCGATGCAACCGATGGGTTGGGCATTGTTGTTTCATCCGGATTTATTGAAGGGGACATCGCTGGCACACGCCATAAAAGATTATACTTTCTTTTCGTACGAAGTGAATGAAGCGTTGCATTTGTCAGAACAGGAAAAACAGATTGTGATTGATTGTATGCAGAAAATCAGCATTGAGCTGCGACATGCAATTGATAAGCACAGCCGTCGATTGATTGTCACAAATATAGACCTGTTATTAAACTACTGTGTACGCTTCTACGACCGTCAGTTTATCACCCGGAATATCGAGAATAAAGATATTCTGACTCGATTCGAGAACTTGTTGAATAAATATTTTGAATCAGAATTACCTCAGACAGTAGGTTTTCCTACAGTAAAATATTGTGCAGACCAATTGCATTTATCGCCCAATTATTTTGGCGATCTAATTCGGAAAGAGACAGGTAAAACGGCTCAGGAACACATTCAGCTGAAGATTATTGAACTGGCGAAAGAGCGGATATTTGACACCCGGAAATCAATTGGAGATATTGCATTTGAACTGGGCTTTAAATATCCTCAGCACTTCAGCCGGCTATTTAAAAATGAAACGGGATTTACGCCCAACAAATACAGGATAAAGCAGTAACAGACAGTCAATAAATAAGTTTAATCTGGCAACTGCCTTTTATTCAGGTGTTACCACCAACGACGACAAATAAGTGCTGCAACTTTTACATAAAACAACAGAATAAACAGTATTCTTAGATAATGCTGTTTATCCTGTATATGTTTCATCAAAACAATGTAGTCTATCGGTTATCAGAATATTTATTCAGGCATTACCGATAAAGTAAGAAAGATGTGATTTTTAAGTCATAAGATCAGTCAATTCTTTTCACAACTTTCGCAGGAACACCAGCCACGACACAATTATTCGGCACATCTTTACTGATCACAGCTCCGGCAGCGACGACTGAGTTCTCTCCTATTGAGACACCAGGCAAAATCGTTGCTCCAGCTCCAATCCAGGCATTTCGTTTAATGAGAATCGGTTTAACGATCAGTGATTTCCTATCTTTTGTGTCAATTGGATGCCCTTCTGTAATGATACTTACTTTGGGGCCAATCAGCACTTCATCTTCAATGGTGATACCTCCGATGTCCAGGAACGAACAGTCCGAATTGATAAATACATTCTTACCGATGCGGGTGAAAATACCCAGATTGACATGAAAAGGGGTAAACAGGGTCGTACTCTCATTTATGTTCTGACCCGTGATTTGGCTCAATATCCTTCGGGCGGTCGGTACATCAGGTGCGTTATTGAGCTCTACAGAAAGTTCCATAGTGCGGGCAGCTACTTTCCCTATCTCAGAGTAAGCAGCATCGCTAAACGGTACTGCTTCTCCTGCGTGAAGCCGTTCAAATATTGGATGTGTACTCTTCATCGCTCACCGGTTCAAGCCATGTAACCTGATTGATACTTGCTTTTGGGGTAATGCCCACGTGTACAAATTCGCTGTGAGCGGTTGCACCGTGCCAGTGAATAACGTTAGGTTTGATTTCCACCACATCACCGGCTTTCAATAGTTGTGCAGCTTTACCTTTTTCCTGATAATAGCCCTCGCCTGAGGTGCAAAGCAGTAGTTGTCCCTGGGAATGTTGATGCCAGTAGTTGCGGCTGCCGGGTGCAAAAGTTACATTATAACTCATCAAATCATAGGTAGCCACATCGGTTATCAGCATTTCCACCCAGGCATCTCCGGTGAAGTAAGCCGGTGCTTTTTGTCCTTTCGGAAAAATTTCGTTTGTATTCATTGTAGTTATGTTTGCTTAGTGAGGGGGTGACTCAAAGTCACCCCCTCACTTGTTCTCTGAATTTAGTACAAATCAATTACTTTGCATTTTCCAATACCGTACGAATCATATCCGGAGTATAAAGCGCTGTAGCTCCCCACATAGCAGCCACTACAGACAGTTTCTCTACCAGTACGGGAATATCTTCCTCCGGAATATTTCCTTCTTTCAGCGTTACCGGAGTTCCGATTTTTACATACCAGTTTTTCAATGCTTCAATGCCGGCATCGGCTCCTTCCACGTTGAACATTACTTTCGCAAACTGTTCGAAACGTTCGAGTAGATTGTTTTTCTGCCATTTCATCCAGGCCGGCATAATGATTGAGAGGCCGGCACCATGTGCAATGTTGTATTCAGCCGAGAGGGTATGTTCGAGAAAGTGCGTATCGAAGCGGTTGTTTTGCACCCCGCAGAATGTGGTAAAGTTTAACGCCTGAGTTGCAGCCCATGCAAATTCTGCCCGTGCTTCGTAATTGGTTGCATCAGCGAGCAGAATTTCAGTAGTACGCATGACGGTCTTCAGGATATTTTCAACGTGACCGGCAATAAATCCGGGCAGATAGGTTGCAGAAAGATAGAGATCCAAACTGTGCGCAAAAATATCGGCAGCTGAATATACCAGATAGTCGCGGGTAACAGATGCCTGCAATTCAGGATTGATTACCGAAACAGTCGGAAAAGTAGAAGCACCTGCAAAGCTTAGTTTCTGTTTGGTTTCATCGTTGGTTACCACCGCATAGTTGTTCATTTCACTACCGGTTGCAGCCAGGGTCATGATATCGAAAATCTTAAGATTCTGGTTCGGTTCAGCCTTGTGAAGGAAGAAATCCCAAACGTCACCGTCGTATTTAGCACCTGCTGCAATCGATTTAGAAGAATCCAGTACCGAGCCGCCACCAACAGCCAAAACGGCCTCCATTCCTTTTGATTTGGCAATCTTTATACCCTCGTACACCTTGCTAAGCAGCGGATTACTTTGCACACCAGCCAATTCTTCAAAACTGATGCCGTTATCAGCCAATGATTTACTCACTTTATCAAATAAGCCATTTTTCTTAATCCGGTCAGAACCGTAAACGATTAAGACTTTTGATATGCCATACTCAGAAATGTATTGACCGATATTCTATTCTTTGCCTTTTCCGAATTCGTGTCGGGTAGGATTGTTATAATTAAAGTCATACATGATTCTTTTGTTATTTAAATTGTTCTTCGATTTTGGTAATCCGGTAAGCGGCTTAGAGCCGCTGCACGGTGTGGAAAGCTAGCGTTCAGCGCTTCAGGCCGCTTGACGCGTTATGTTACAATATATTTCTATAGGTTTAAACTGAAGCACCTGCTTTAAATGCTTCCTTCAGAATTTTGTTTCCCCTGACATCATTTTTTTGCCAGAGTCCCAGGCCTTTGATTACACCTTTCTCTTGTGCATCAGTCAGACAATAGGTAAAACCGCGGAATTCTTCGATGGTTCGGTCCATTGCTGTATTATCGTCATCTGCCGCCGTCATGATAAAATAGAACTCTTTATCGCTAATCTCGGTATAGCGTGCACAACAACGGTCAATCAGCGTTTTCATCTGCCCGTTCATCGTATAGAAATAAACCGGAGTGGCCATCACGATTACATCGGCTGCAACCATTTTTGCCAGAATATCTGTCATATCGTCTTTCTGCGAGCAACCTTTCGTGCGATCAATACAGACTCCGCAACCGGTACAATAGTTGATATTACTATCCCGGATAAATATCTTTTCGGCCTGATGCCCTGCCGATTGTGCCCCTTCGATAAAACTGTCACACAAGGTATCGGAGTTTCCGCCCCTGCGCGGACTACCCGAAAGAACCAAAACTTTCTTTGCCATTTGAAATCTCTTTTTACTGTTTTAATCTGATGCAAAATTACGGTAAGAAGTAGCTGAGGTGTTTTTCCCTGAAGCTCAAACAATTTTGCCCAAAAGCTCACCTCCACCACTCGGAGCATATCCGAACTGCCTCTTGAAAGCCGACGAAAAATGCGACAGATTTTTGAATCCGACTTCCAGATAGACATCCGAAATCTTTCTGTTTTCATGACGAAGTTTGTCGTATGCCACCCGCAGGCGTTTATCGATTAGCCATTTCTGCGGAGAAAGAGCACTAATCTTCTTAAAGTAACGTTTGAAGGTGGCCATGCTTCTTACGGTAAAACCAGAAATATCTTAAAACGACAAATCGTACATGTATTTTTCATTCATAAAAT
>JAUZOF010000509.1 GCA_030706585.1 Bacteroidota bacterium | reverse complement strand
TCAAAGCCAAACAGCTCTTTATGTATATCAACAGCAACTTTCAGAATCGGGGAATCGGTGTTTGGAGCCCAACCCGGATAACCGTCTCCATGGGTTACTGTTGCCCCGATTAGTTTGAAGATAGATTCGACTTTGTGGGCAATATCGTATTTCGCAGACTCCACAGAGCTGCGCTGGCTGGTAACTATTTTAATGGTATTATCCGGCTGCATTTTCACTGAAGCAAAATTGGTAGATGTCTCGACCAGCCCCGGAATAGCACGGCTCATCGCTTGTACGCCGTTCGGACAAGAATAGAGAGCACTGATTAATTTATCCGAATCACCTTTATCCATGCAATATTCAGGAGCAGCATCTGACTCCAGGTCAATGCGCAGATTCGGTTCGGTGGTTTTGTATTCATCTTCCACATCTGCCAGGAAATGGTTTAGCTCAATGCGTAGCGGCTCCCGGTATTGAAACGGCACAGCGGCAAAAGCTTTGGCCTCGCGGGGAATAGCATTATGCAGATTTCCTCCGCTGATTTCGACCAGAGTCAGGCCAAACTTTTCATTCAGATTCCAAAGGAAACGGGCCAGTAATTGATTGGCATTTGCATAGCCTTTATCAATATCATCGCCTGAATGACCACCTTTGAGTTTCGATACAGCCACATGGAAATAGAATAAATCCTTTGGAGCTGCTACTTTATTATAAGGAAAAATCACGGTTGAATCAATTCCACCGGCGCATCCGATAAAGACTTCACCCTCTTCTTCTGAATCGAGATTTAGTAAAATATTTCCTGTAAAGAAGTCTTTTTCCAGACCAAACGCGCCATTTAATCCGGTCTCTTCAGCGACGGTAAACAGACATTCCACCGGTCCGTGCTGAATATCGTCCGATGCCAGTACCGCCAATTGAGCTGCAATACCGATACCGTTATCAGCTCCCAGGGTTGTCCCTTTTGCTTTGAGCCATTCTCCATCGACAACTGTTTGGATAGGGTCGGTTTCAAAGTTATGTTCGGTGTCGCTGTTTTTCTCACAAACCATATCGACATGTGATTGTAAAACAACGGTGGGCTGGTGTTCGAAGCCCGGTGTTGCAGGTTTGGAAATCAATAAGTTTCCGGCCTTATCTGATTTATGATTTAAGCCTTTAGATTCAGCAAACTCCCTGAGGTATTTTATAATTTTCTCTTCCTTGTTTGACGGACGGGGTACACGGGTAACCTCTTCAAAGTAAGCCCAAACTACTCTTGGATTCAAATCTTTAATAGTCATAATGTTTGTATTTATAGTTCGAATGTAGAAAATTAATCGGGGATAGGTGGGTTAACCAACCATTAAAAATGATTAAATAGGCAATCCACTTTCTTTATTCTAAAAAAACGGAAGCGCTTCAGCTTGATAATTCCAAATGAATCATCGTATATTTGCAGGCCCAACCTTTAACATTTGGGGCTGCGGTTAACTTTTCATTTTTAAGAGTTGCCGCCGCAACAAAACAACCTTGAGAAACTAATCTATTAAAAACCATCATTACACAATGTTATGAAGAATATCAATTACATCTTAAACGGAATTTTAGCGGTTGCTGTAGTCATTCTGTTTGTACTGCAATTCAAATCGAATAAGAAATCCGGTGAAGTTCAAAGCTTTGTCAAAGTCGGTGACTCCGTAAAATATACCAAATTGCCTCTTGCATATGTAAATGTTGACTCTCTGCTGACTCACTATCAGTTGGCCAAAGACCTCAACGAAACATTGCTCCGTAAACAGGAAAATTCACGTGCCAGTCTCAATGAGAAAGGTCGTGTGCTGCAAGGGGAAATGGCTGAATTCCAGAAAAAAGTGGAAAACAACGCCTTCCTTTCACGTGAAAGAGCTGAAAGCGAACAACAACGTCTGATGGGCAAACAACAAGAACTTCAGCAACTAGACCAGCGTCTTTCTTCTGCACTTGTAGCAGAACAACAAAAAATGAACGAAAGACTGCGTGACTCTGTAAACTCGTTCCTGAAAGAGTATAACAAAACCAAAGGTTATCACATGATTCTGAGTAACACTGCTTTTGACAATGTCCTTTACGCTCAGGATGCTTACAACATTACCGATGAAGTGATTGACATGCTCAACAAACGCTATCAGGCAAAAAAATAATATTATCTGAACCATAGAAAAGCTGCAAATACTTCCTCTCGGGGCATTTGCAGCTTTTTATTTATACCCGATACCCGGACGACTTCAATGCGCTATTTTATCTATCTCTCATACAACGGCAAAAACTATTGCGGCTGGCAGATTCAACCCAACGGCATTACGGTGCAGGAGGAGCTGGAAAAGGCTCTTTCCACCATCTTACGCCATCCGGTCAGCATCACCGGAGCGGGACGGACCGATACTGGCGTGCATGCCGCATTGATGGTGGCTCACTTTGACACGGAAGTTCCGCTGGATGACCCGGCACAACTGGGGGAAAAGCTCAACCGAATGCTTCCGCGTGACATTGCCATTTCCACTATTCGTCCCGTAAAACCGGATGCTCATGCCCGTTTCGATGCCACTTCACGCACCTATAAATATTACGTAACGGACAAGAAAGATGTGTTCCGCGGTGAGTTGGCCTGCAAGATTCATGGAAAAATGGATTTTGCCAAAATGAATGAAGCCGCAAAAATCCTCTTCGAATACACCGACTTCACCAGCTTTAGCAAACTGCATACGGATGTGAAGACCAACAACTGCCGTATGATGCAGGCAGAGTGGAAAGAGGAAAACGGCCAGTGGGTTTTCACCATCCAGGCCGACCGGTTCCTGCGAAACATGGTTCGGGCAGTGGTGGGAACGCTCTTTGAAGTGGGCCGCGGTAAAATCAACATCGAAGGATTCCGCCGCGTTATCGAACAAAAAGACCGCTGCAAAGCTGGCACATCAGCTCCGGCTCATGCATTGTTTCTGGTGGATATTGAGTATCCAAGGGAAATAATGATTGAGGGATTGAATGAATGATTGAAGGAATGAGGGATTGAGGGTCTCAAGGATAGTCCTCAAATCAAAACTATTCATATTTTAATAAAACCTATAAGCCTAAATCGACCACCGAAGACACCTAAAACCTATAACGTATAACTTAAAAGACATGTGGTTATTACTCGCTTTTCTATCGGCAGCCCTGCTGGGGATGTATGACTTTTTCAAAAAAACTTCACTGGACCACAATGCGGTCATCCCGGTGCTGTTTCTGAATACTCTTTTTAGCAGTCTTTTCTTTCTGCCGCTGGTTATCATTTCATATACTCAGCCCGACTGGCTCAAAGGTACACTGGTGTATGTGCCCCAGGTTGATTTTCAGACCCACCTTTACATGATCACGAAGGCGGTCATTGTGCTTACGTCATGGATATTTACCTACTTTGCCACCAAACACC